>JAESUK010000089.1 GCA_016763095.1 Alphaproteobacteria bacterium | reverse complement strand
ACCATATCTTTTGCAGACTCATAGACAACTTTGAAACGTGCATTTACAGGACTTACGACAAACATAGGTAGATTACGCGCTGTGGCTTTTTCATAGATCGCATTAATAATATCATTATCCGCAGTTCCCGCACCGTATGAGAATAGTAACACTGCGCGAATATCAGGATCATCCAATTGACGATCCACACGTTTTGGATCAAGCCCGAGGCTTGAATGCACAACCAATGTACGCGAATAATTTGTCTCCCAAATTTCTGGACTGAACGCTTCTTTACGGCACGTGTTTAACCAAGGTGCTAAGCGAATGGGATATTCCATTGCAGAGAATTTAGAAATATATTTATGAAGTGGTGCATCGAAGGCATGCACAAGTGTATCGTCCACTTTCATTGCAGATGTTGCGAGCATGGCACGTTCCGCCATCACAATGACGATCTCTGCCATATTGTTGTTATGCAGTGCTTCCAAGGTAAACAACGCATTACGGACGTTTACGCCCGCATCATTCATTGGCTCTTGAATTGGTTTTTGCGCGCCTGTGTAGACAACAGAAAAGGGAAGCCCGCTTCCCATCATCAGGGAAAGTGCCGCCGCGCTATACGCCATTGTGTCCGTTCCATGTGTAACGAAAAACCCAATGAACGGCACGGTTATATGTTCATGCACATACGCCATCACGATTGCGCTCTCGCGGGTGTGGCTATAATTCATTTGTGCGCTATCTATGCAAAAAGCATCCAAGCTTTCAATTTGGAAATGAGTACTTAAATCGCTGTTCGTGTGGCGGAGAACTTTATTGAAATCCAGATCAGGAACAGAAATACCATTTTCTACGCGCATAGAAATTGTCCCCCCTGTTCCAATTGCCACAACAAGTTGTCGTCCCTCTAGCTTTTCTGATGTCCATGCGTTCAAGCGTTCAACAAAATCAATGACGCTGTTTGGATTGATCTTTTGTAGATTGGAAAGGTCTGAGGGGGTTTTCAAAAAAGTCATACTTATTTCTGTCTCTTGTTGGCAATCTTATCAATAATATAGACAAGTTTTAAGGGATTTACTACTGTAGTCTCATGTTCAATTATATCCTCAAAAGACTGCTGTTAATGATCCCAACGTTGCTTGGTATTATGTTTGTGTCTTTTGTGGTTATTCAATTTGTTCCGGGTGGTCCCGTTGAGCGCATGATTGCTGAACTTCAAGGACATGGCGGGGATGCAACTCCTCGTTTTTCTGGAGGTGGCGCGGATGCAGGCATGAGCTCTACACCGCAAGCAAGTACAGGACAGCAAAGCCAGTATCGTGGCTCACAGGGTTTAGACCCTGAGTTCATTGCAGAGCTTGAGGCGATGTACGGTTTTGATAAGCCTGCCCATATTCGTTTCTTTAATATGGTGAAGAATTATTTGCAGTTTGATTTGGGTGAGAGTTATTACCGCGATGTAAGCGTGATTGATCTTGTACTTGAGAAAATGCCTGTGTCCATATCCTTGGGGCTATGGTCTACGTTATTGATCTATTTGATCTCTATTCCATTGGGAATTAAGAAGGCAGTTACAGACGGCAAAGCCTTTGATATTTGGACAAGTGCCGCGGTGTTTATTGGCTATGCTATTCCCTCATTCATGTTTGCGATTTTCTTGATCATCTTATTTGCAGGTGGACGTTATATTGATCTGTTCCCGCTTCGTGGATTGGTGTCCGACAATTGGGATGAAATGGACGGTATTCACAAAATATTGGATTATGCATGGCATATGGTGCTTCCAACTGCGGCGATGGTGATTAGTGGCTTTGCGAGTTTAACCATGTTGACCAAGAACTCATTTTTGGATGAGATCAGCAAGCAATATGTCCTGACTGCACGCGCCAAAGGTTTGAGCGAGAAACAAGTGTTAAGCGGGCATGTATTTCGTAACGCTATGTTGATTGTGATCGCAGGATTTCCTGCGGCGTTTATGTCGATTTTCTTTACAGGATCACTTTTGATCGAAGTGATTTTCTCACTTGATGGTCTGGGATTGCTTGGTTATGAATCGATTATTAATCGCGACTACCCTGTTGTGCTTGGTACGCTTTATATCTATGCGCTTATTGGCTTGGTGATGACGCTCTTGCGCGACGTGGTGTACGTCTATGTTGACCCACGGATTAGCTTTGAAGCAAAGGCGAATTGAACCTATGAACCCTATTACACAAAGACGCATACACCAATTCAAAGCCAACAAACGTGGCTTTTGGGCGCTATGGATTTTTCTTGTGTTGTTTTTCGTGTGTTTATCGGCTGAGTTCGTTGCCAATGACAAACCTTTGTTGATCAAGTTTGATGGAGGCTATCACATGCCTGTTTTCACCAACTATCCTGAGACATTCTGGGGTGGTGATTTTGAAACAGAGACAGATTACCGCGACGAATATGCTATTGAATTGATCGAGGCAAAGGGCTGGATGATCTGGCCTCTTATTCGTTTTTCATACGACACCATTAACTATAATTTACCAACGCCTGCGCCCTCTGCCCCTACGCTTGAAAATATCTTAGGAACGGATGATCAGGGACGTGATGTCGCCGCGCGTGTGATCTATGGGTTCAGACTCTCCATACTATTCGGTTTAATCCTAACGGTTGTAAGTTCGATCATTGGAATTTTTATGGGCGCTATTCAGGGATTTTATGGCGGAAAAACTGATCTTATCCTTCAACGCATTATTGAAGTGTGGTCGAGCCTTCCAAGTCTTTACATCTTGATTATATTCTCTGCGCTATTCATTCCGGGGTTTTGGACATTGTTGCTTATTCTCTTGTTGTTCTCATGGGTGGCATTGGTTGATGTTGTACGTGCCGAGTTTTTGCGGGCACGAAATTTTGACTATGTGAAGGCGGCGGGTGCGCTAGGTATATCAAACTCTACCATTATGTTTCGCCATGTACTTCCAAATGCGATGGTTGCAACTATGACATTCATGCCATTTATTTTAACGGGGTCTATTACTGCGCTGACAAGCCTTGATTTTCTTGGACTTGGTCTGCCTCCAGGGTCTGCCTCGTTAGGTGAATTACTGGCGCAAGGTAAGAACAATATTCAAGCGCCTTGGCTTGGTTTTACTGCCTTTATTGTGTTGGCCGTCATGTTGACACTTCTCACCTTTATTGGGGAGGCAGTTCGTGATGCCTTTGATCCAAGAAAGACGAGTTTGTAAGCCATGAGTAATTTTTCTTTCCTCTCCCCTGATGACATTCCTGACATGCTCGCGCTTCAAGCAACGGTGATGACGGATTTAAAATCCAAAGGGCAAGAGCATTTTATTATCGCGCGAGAAACATCATACTTTGAGAAACATGTACAAAATCCAAGTGCTATTTTGGGTGTACGTTCAAGCGAAGGTAAATTAATTGCACAGAGTATTTTTCATCACAGCGATACTCTGAACCCTGATTATATTAAGGGGCTTACGCTAGATGATTGGAAGCTATGCTACCCTGTCTCAACCTTACAAGGTGTGATCATTCATCCCGATGCACAAGGGCAAGGTATTTCGTCCCGCTTGGTCGACGCATGGATCGGTTGGGCGCAAGAAAAGGGCTATAAACACCTTCTTACACGTATT
>JAESUK010000088.1 GCA_016763095.1 Alphaproteobacteria bacterium | reverse complement strand
CACCACTGGATTATTGATTTAGACGAATACAAAAATAACCCTAGTGCCTATGAACACATTGATGTTCCCGAGTACTTTCTAACTATTCCAAACGCTTGGCTGCTAATTCCTATCGAGTTTAACAATCAACTCATCGCCATCATGTTAATTGCCCATTCGCATAGCCAAACGGATCTCAACTGGGAAGACCGGGACCTCATTAAAATGGCAACATTCCAAGTAGCCGTTAACCTTTCTCAATATGAAACTAACCGTGCATTAACCCAAGCTAGGCAATTCGAGGCCTTCAATCGTCTTTCTGTTTATATCGTTCATGATTTGAAGAACATACTCGGTCAACTGTCCTTACTGATCGCCAATGCAGAGAAGCACAAACACAAACCGGCCTTTATAGATGATGTTATTAGCACCGTTGAAAATTCTGTCGAACGAATGACGGCGTTAATGAAGCAACTAAGAACCGGTATTAATGATATGTCACAAGAGACCGTAGAGCTATCGTCGCTCCTACACGGTGTGGTATCCAGCCATTCAAAACGCCAGCCGCTCCCTACCTTAAGTTGTGAAAACGACTTATATATATCCGCTAATGCAACTAAATTTGCAACTGTCGTCGGCCATATTGTCCAAAATGCTCAAGAAGCGACTGATAATGACGGATTTGTTGAAATCCAGGTAACAAAATTACAAAACTCAACTAGAATTATTATTAGAGATAACGGAAGCGGTATGGATGCTGATTTTATTGAAAACAAACTATTCAGCGCATTTGATTCGACCAAAGGCCTGACAGGTATGGGCATTGGCATGTTTGAAAGCCGTGAGTATATTCGTAAAATTGGCGGCAACATCCAAGTAACCAGTTCCATAGGTAATGGCACCACATTCACATTTACAATGCCTTTGGCAAACACACCAGAATAAATCATGACTAAAAAACGCTTATTAATTGTTGAAGATGACCCTGGCTTACAAAGCCAATTAAAGTGGTGCTTTGATGATTTTGAAGTACAAGTAGCCGGTGATAGAAAACAAGCAATGGAGCTTTTCCGCCGCTACCACCCACCAGTTGTCACGTTAGATCTTGGGCTACCGCCAGATCCAGGTGGTGCAACCGAAGGCATTGCCACACTTGAAGAAATTCTATCCATTGCACCGGAAACAAAAGTTATCGTCGCCACGGGAAATGATGACCGCAGTAACGCGGTAAAAACCATTGGCCTGGGTGCTTTCGACTTTTACCAAAAGCCTGTCGACTCAGACATTCTTACCTTAACAGTAGAACGTGCGTACCGAGTCCATGAGCTTGAACAAGAAAATAAAAAACTGCAGCAAGTCACCGGCTCATCTCCCTTGAAGGGGATTATTGCTAATAGCGCAGAAATGATGAAAGTGTGCCGCACTGTAGAAAAAATCGCTGCATCAGACGTAACCACTTTATTACTCGGTGCCAGCGGCACCGGCAAGGAAGTATTTGCGCGCGCATTACACGATTTAAGCCCAAGAGCTGACAACAAAATGGTTGCTATCAATTGCGCCGCTATTCCCGCAAATTTATTAGAAAGCGAGCTCTTTGGTTATGAAAAAGGTGCTTTTACCGGCGCAAATAAACAAACGTTGGGAAAAATTGAACACGCCAATGGCGGCACGTTATTTTTAGATGAAATAGGTGACCTCCCGTTTGAGCTACAAGCTAAATTATTACGGTTTCTGCAGGAACGTGTTATTGAACGCATTGGTGGACGAGAAGAAATCCCCATCGATGTACGCGTTATTTGCGCCACCCATCAGAATATTAAGGAACACATTCAGCAAGAAAAATTTCGCGAAGATTTATATTACCGAATCAGTGAAGTCACCATAAAAGTACCACCGCTTAAGGACAGAGACAATGATGCTTTATTATTAGCTCACGCCTTTCTGGATAAATTTAACGAGGAATTTAAAAAGAACCTAAACGGTTTCAACCAAGATGCCATTGATGCTATCAATAGCCACTCTTGGCCTGGCAATGTTCGCGAATTAGAAAGTAAGGTAAAACGCGCTGTCATTTTAGCGGAAGGCAAAAAAATCATCCCGGAAGATTTAGAGCTTGAGGATACTGAAACGAGTCAACACCCCCTTAACCTAAAGCAGGTAAGGGATGAGGCGGAAAGCCATGCGGTACGCCGTGCATTAAACCACCATCAATGGAATATCTCTAATGCTGCCAAGGCATTGGGCATCACTCGACCCACCTTGTATAGCATCATGGAAAAACATGATATTACGGAAGCTTGACACCCATTCATGAGCATTAGCCCCTCTAACATTATCCCTTTCAAGAAAACTGGCAAACAGTTTGTTTTTGAACAAATACATCTGGATATTGCACGAAATGCAACCGATGATTTCAACCTATTTCATGATAAGAAAAAATGGCAAAAAATCGCCAACAACCCCTTTAATGGGCCTATTTTGCTTGGATTCCAATTGGAGGCATTAATAGAAGACCAAGTAAAAAAACACCGTTCACAAGAAAAACATATCGTCGATAGAAATTTATTATTCAGTAATTATCATTTTAATTTTGCTGGTGCGATAAACCCTGGCGAACCGTTTGAGCTGGACATAAAAAAAACGCGTCAAGATATCAAGGCAAGCACTGTCAGTAACCGAATATGCATTAAAAAGGATCGGCGACTGGTTCTTTCCGGTCAGAAAAAAAACTCAGCAAGCCCCTTATACTTGGCAGACGCTGACTTTAAAGACCTAGGCAATCTAGCCACCCTTGATGACTTTAGTTTTGTATTAGATCAACGCTATTTTTTAAAGAAAAAATACATAACAACAAGCAATGCCAAAAATTTCCTCACCGGCTCGCTAATTGAACAATCTGATTATATTGATGAAGTGGAAGAAAAAATTAACTTTCCGGAGATGTTCGCGTGTAGCTTTATCTCGTGCGCTTTATTAGAAAAAGCAAAAGTTGAAAACCTAGATTTTTGTAAAAACCCTTCTGTTTATACTCAACATAAAATCAGCATAAATTTAGAGTTAAACCAATCCCTTAAGAGCAATGACCCGCTCTATATTTTGGTGGAAAACGTGCCATTCGGCCAATCCACACAACTTAACTGTTACGGGCTAACCCAATCCAGGTAAATCCTTTTTAGATCAATTATTTCATTATCAGAAATATAGCGTTAACTGGATATCTTTAACAACTGCTCTTGATTAGCCAATTCTAATCTTTTAATGTTTGCATCAGGCTCTT
>JAESUK010000087.1 GCA_016763095.1 Alphaproteobacteria bacterium | reverse complement strand
CTGAAGATCGAGGGCGCAGACCAAGCGCCCGAGGCCGGGGGCACCGCCGCCGGTAGCGAGCAACTCGACATTACAGAGCTTGAACCAACACGAGATTACACAGAAAGCATGTTAAAAGCTTTTGGTGTTGAGATCACTACAGATGATTTAGAGATCACAATAGAGGGTGGGCAGACATTAGAGGGCTGTGCCATTGATGTTCCTGCCGATCCAAGTTCAGCGGCTTTTCCAACTGTGGCAGCATTACTATGTGAGGGATCAGAAGTAAGGTTAAATAATATCGGAATCAACGCCCGCCGCTTTGGGCTTTATGAAACCCTTATTGATATGGGTGCAGACATCACGTTTAAAAACAAACGCGAACAAGGTGGCGAGCAAGTCGCCGATCTTATTATCAAGGGCAGTGCACTCAAGGGCGTGACAGTTCCAGAGAGCCGTGTGGCCTCTATGATTGATGAATTCCCAATCTTTGCCGTTGCCGCATCTTGTGCGGAAGGCACAAGTGTTATGAGTGGCTTAGCGGAGCTTCGCGTCAAAGAAAGTGATCGCCTTGCCGTTATGGCAAAAGGATTGGAAGCCTGTGGGGTAAAGCTTGAAGAAGGCGAAGACACACTTACTATATATGGAACAGGGACAGCGCCAAAAGGTGGCGCGGTTATTGAGACAGCACTTGATACCGCATCGCGATGAGCTTCTTAGTTTTGGGATTGGTGGCACAAGAGCCTGTAACGATTGATGATGCAGAGCCTATCCTTACATCTTTCCCAAGATTCATTGAAGATATGAATGACATCGGTGCTGACTTCAAATCTACGGATGAAGATGATGAAGATGACGGGCTTGATTATTCAAATGAAGTTATTACGCAAATTTTCTAGGATTATAGGATGAGCAACTCAGTCTTTATTATTACGATTGATGGTCCCACCGCGAGTGGGAAAGGCACACTTGCCTCTAAAATTGCGGCAAAGATGGGCTTTGATTATATGGACACAGGTGCGTTATATCGCGGTGTAGCAAAAACCGCTTTAGATCAGGGTTTGGACCCGTCCATTGCCGATGATGCGATCAAAGCAGCAAAGCTTCTGCATAAGCAATATGATTTATCCCTTCAAGATGATCCTGCTATTCGTACGGAAGCAGTTTCCAAAGGTGCGTCAGAAGTTGCCGCCGTTCAAGCTGTCAGGGATATCCTCCTCGACCTTCAAAAGAACTTCTCTAAACATGGGCAAACTGATGAGGCATGTGTGGGTGTCGTTATGGAAGGACGTGACATTGGAACAGTTATATGTCCCGATGCTGACGTAAAGTTTTTTATTGATGCCAACGCAGATGTGCGTGCCAAACGCCGTTTTAAACAGCTCCATGATAAGGGCGTGGATGCTGATTATGATGAAATTTTGAAACAGCTTCATATTCGTGATGGACGTGATATTGGGCGATCCATTGCGCCAACCGTCCCCGCAGATAACGCGGTTATTTTGGAAACATCTAAAATGGATGCCAAGCAAGTTCTCGAAACAGCGCTTAAAATTATTGTCTCTAAATACACGCCGCAATATTAAGGTATGGTCTGTTGCTACTTTGTAGCACCTCTTGTAGTTCTTTATCGAATAAGGCTTGCTGTTCGTAAGCAACTTTTTCTATGCACTGTGCTCTATATGCATTTGATAAACCAGATGGAATCATTGTTTTTAATTCAGAAATTAACATCCAAATTTTTCCGTCTTGATACAATTCTCCCGTTTTGGTTCCATCTAAGAAACATTGTCTTCCTATCTGAAACCCTTGATCATGAACTGTCTCATGATGAATAACGGACAGAGCATCAAACACATCATTTAATCCAGCATCCTCATGTTCGTTAAGCTGTATCTCTCTATAGTTTGTCTCTATGTTACTTGAAAAATAGCCTCGGATTGTTACACCTTTATTTTTCTCTGCATCATATGTCTTAGGCTTTGAGAAAAATGTTATTGGGGTTTCCTCAATCTCCATATTCATCCATGAAAACTGGTTTTTTATCACTGTCCTTGATGCATCGGCGTGATGTTTATGGATATCCCCTAATATACATTTTTGTTCGCTCGGCGTTAACTCACTTGGGCATTTTAATTCTTCTACAAGATAGTAGTCAGAAGAAATTAACTGTAAGGTTAGCTCTCGGCTGCTACTTAAAAAACTCTGGTAATCGGCAGTATGTTCTATTGAATCAACTATTTCTTCCAATAAACGGATTTGTCTGAACACGGTGCTATGCGGAGCAATGCTCGCATTTACTATATGTGACGGGTCGGCTTTAAGCTCTGGAATATGGTCTTTAATATCTGCTAAAAGTAATGAAACAGCATTGAAACGATTGTATAAATCTAATGTTTTAAAACAATTTCTATTTTCACCATAGGCGACAAATGCCTCTTTTATAGCTTTGTCTGTGACTTCTTCAGTTATACGCATAAACACACCTTTTTCTTTATAGACATAACTACATAATAAGTGCTTGTCAATTTTTATGCCTTCTTTAACGCCCTACCTAATGCTTGAGCCCCTCTTTTCCACAAGAATCCCTTGCAATTCCTTCAAAAACCGTCATAACCCTCAATAGGTGTTTTTTCTGCACGTCTTTTACGTGATATTTTTATGTTGTAGATGGCGGGAAAATGTGGAGTTCACCTATATTTATATCCTTGAAAGGAAATTAACTAAAATGGCACATATTGCTGCAAATTTAAAAGACCGCGAAGATTCAATAGAATTCGCGGCACTCTTGGAAGAGAGATTTAACGGAAGTAAATCAATCGAGGGGTCTGTTGTTAAAGGTACAGTTGTTAACATTGACACAGAATTCGCGATTGTTGATGTAGGACTAAAATCTGAGGGACGTATTCCACTACGTGAATTCTCCCTCCCAGGTCAAAGCCCTGAAATTAAAATGGGAGACATCATTGAAGTCTTCGTTGAACGTGTAGAGGGCCGTGATGGTCTTACTTCTCTATCACGTGAAAAAGCACGTCGTGAGGAAGTTTGGGCTGAGCTCGAAAAATCTCATGAAAAAGAAGAGAAAGTCACTGGAGTGATCTTTAACCGCGTGAAAGGTGGATTTACTGTTGACCTTGGTGGAGCGATTGCGTTCTTGCCAGGAAGTCAAGTAGACATCCGCCCGATCAAAGACATCACACCATTGATGGATATTCCTCAACCATTCGTAATTCTTAAAATGGATCGCCCACGTGGAAACATTGTTGTTTCTCGTCGTGCAATCCTTGAAGAGAGTCGCGCAGAAATCCGCAACGAAATTCTTGAAAATATCTCTGAGGGCGCAGTCCTTGAAGGTGTTGTTAAGAACATCACTGACTACGGTGCATTCGTGGATCTTGGTGGCGTTGATGGACTTCTTCACGTTACGGATATTTCTTGGAAACGTATCAACCATCCTTCAGAGAACTTGGCTGTTGGTCAAACTATCGAAGTACAGGTTATTCGTTTTAACCAAGAGAGTGGCCGTATTTCACTTGGTATGAAGCAACTTGAATCTGACCCTTGGGATGGTTTCGAGAACAAGTACACGAAAGGTTCTAAATTCACTGGACGCGTTACAAACATCACTGATTACGGTGCGTTTGTTGAGCTTGAAGGCGGAATTGAAGGTCTTGTACACGTATCTGAAATGTCTTGGACTAAGAAAAATGTTCACCCGAACAAAATCGTTTCTAAGTCTGAAGAAGTTGAAGTTGTTGTCTTGGACGTTGATACAGAAAAACGCCGTATTTCTTTGGGTATTAAACAATCCCTTGAGAATCCATGGACAACTTTCTCTGCTCAACATAAAGCTGGTGACGAACTTGAAGGACCAATCAATAACATTACTGAATTTGGTATGTTTATTGGTGTTGGCTCTGACATCGACGGTATGGTTCATTTGTCTGACATTTCATGGGAAGATTCATCGGAAGATGTATTGAAAGCCTATGAAAAAGGTCAAACAGTAAAAGTGAAACTTCTTGATATTGATGCTGATAACGAGCGTGTAGCGCTTGGTATTAAGCAACTATCAAGTGACCCATTCCAAGGTGCTATGGACGGCATTACGAAAGGTGCTGTTGTCACAGGAACAATTACTGAAATCAAACCTACTGTGGTTGAAGTAAGCGTAAATGAAAACGTTTCTGGAGTGATCAAGAAAATTGATCTTTCTCGTGAACGTTCAGAGCAACGTACTGATCGTTTCGCTGTTGGTGAAAAAGTTGATGCGAAGGTTATCTCAATTGATGGGAAAAACCGTAAGCTTGGACTTTCAATCAAAGCACGTGAACTTGATGAAGATAAGCAAGCGCTTGAAGAGTTTGGTTCAACCGAATCAGGTGCATCATTGGGAGATATCCTTGGTGCAGCACTTCAAGACAAAGGTTCTGATTCAAAATAATTCAGGCCTTACTTGTTACAGAATAATAAAAAGCCAGCTCTTTAGCTGGCTTTTTTGTTATGTACTTTCGTATTCCTATGTTCGGTTTCCACATAATGCCTATTGCTTTTGTATCTAAAACAATGATATAAATAGAGTATAGGAAACATTTTTGAAGCAGAGCGTGAAACATGACAAAATCAGAACTCATTCAACGTATGGCAGATCGTAACCCACATCTTTACTTGCGTGACGTCGAAACAATCGTAAACACTATTTTTGACGAAATTACACAAGCCCTTGTTGATGGTGACCGTGTTGAGCTTCGTGGGTTTGGCGCATTTTCTGTCAAGCAACGTGCCGCGCGCGTTGGACGTAACCCTCGTACAGGGGAAAGCGTGGATGTTGCACCTAAATCAATGCCATTCTTTAAAACTGGTAAACTTCTTCGTCAACGTCTTAATGGTGAAGACAAGTAACCTGAAAGGCGCGTAACTAATGGGCATTCTCCGTTGGTTTATCACATTCATTGTGTCAATTGTTGTTCTTGCGTTCAGCGTGAGCAACCTAGAGCTGGTCTCCGTGTTCTGGAGTCCATTCCACCCATCTTATGAACTCCCTCTATATGCGATCATCCTAGCGGCCTTATCGCTAGGTTTCTTTTGGGGTGGGATTATGGTTTGGTTCAGCGGAAGCAGAGCCCGTACAAAACTTCGTCAAAGCACAAAAGACATTAAGCGCCTTGAAAAGGATCTTGATGAAGTACGGAAGAACGAACATACAGCTCAGACGACAACGTCTACTACGACAGCAATCGAAACCGACACTCAGTCATAAAACCTAAGTAAGGTTTTAACGTAGCTCTGCTCTGTGCATATCAACAGGTGCATTTTCCATCAGAAAACAAGCAAGCGGGATCACTTTGTTTGATGCCATTTCAGGCTCATTATCATATAAATATTTTAGTTCATTAAACAAACCTCTGGCTTGTTCCGTTTCCAACTTCTTGTCAATATATTTCCAGAACTCTTGCATTTCTTGGCGCGCCTCAAACTCTGGGCGTTGCGCATGACCATCATGAATAATCCGTACACCGCGCACAGACATCTGTAAGACATCTATATCTTTGGTTTGCGTTCTTAGACGTTCAAGATCAATGTCTTGCGTATTATAAAGTCCTCTAAAGAATGCAACGACTGAGGTTTGGTGAGACTTAATCAATCCTTCGCTCTCTTGGCGAAACATCTCGTCCATGATGGATCTTTTTGTAATCTCAAAATCAGTAATATTGCCCTCGTAAATTTGCAGGCAGTGATAGATATGTAACGCAAGGAGGTCCCCGTGGTCTCTGCTTTGCGTGAGCAGGTCTATGGCAATTCCCTCAAGACGGATTTTGTCTTCTCGTGCGATCGGATCATTGGGCGTAAAATCACCAATAATAGCCTCGGCGAAATCATGGAACTTCATGATATCATTACCCCATTGAAGCTCTGTTGGTGTATCAAACCCCTTGTAAATTAAGGCATACAGGTCACCCGCCTCGGCACTATGCTCTAAAACGGTTTCAACAACGGGCGCAACTTCTTCAAACATAAGAAAACTTGATCCCTTATATTCCTTCGCGCGTGTCGCGAGAATATCCTTTGGGTCTTGGGCAATATTGAAGCGTAGCCATCCCGTACGTGGCTGAGTGTTTAAAATACTTCCTGCTAACTGAATTCTTTGAAAAGGATGCGTGTTTGTAAACTGTTCAAATCCTTCGCGCACGCGCGGAAACTGTTCAAATTTTTGGGCAAGAAATATCTTATCATCATCGGATAAGCTTAGCTTGTCTATGATAGAGGTATATTTATTAAACTCTTCGTGCACCCAATTTACTCCTATTTTTGAAGCAGTGAGTAAAACAGTATTTTTCCGTTATGTCAATATAGTTAACACACAAGAAACCTGTTGGTTTTATTGGGTTTCCCCTATGATTTTTGAGTGCGGAATGCTATAAAGGAAGATCATTTTAAACTGAAATAAAATACATTTATTTTAATAGCTTAGGTAAGCAAAAACATGTCAGAAGCAATCGCAGATCAAACTCCGGAAACCTCAACTAAAGTTACGGAGGAATATGGCGCAGATTCCATTAAGGTTCTTAAAGGTCTTGAAGCCGTTCGTAAACGTCCCGGTATGTATATTGGGGACACCGATGATGGTTCAGGCTTGCATCACATGGTCTATGAGGTTGTCGACAACTCTATTGATGAGGCATTGGCGGGACATTGTGACCGTACGGACATTATCATCAACGCTGACGGCTCTATGACCATCCGCGATAACGGACGTGGTATTCCTGTTGATATTCATCCTGAAGAAGGTGTAAGTGCCGCAGAAGGGATCATGACCGATCAACAAGTGTCCGTCGAGGTCAGCGTAGTCGCAGAGTGGTAAAAGGTGCGCGGCAGCCGCGATACCAAGACTGGATTCGATAAAGCAACCGATCATGACCTGCATGTCCTGGGCTCGAG
>JAESUK010000086.1 GCA_016763095.1 Alphaproteobacteria bacterium | reverse complement strand
GTCACGCGGAGATTCACGTAGTGATTCTCGCGGTGGCAACAAGTCATATAGAAGTGATAAACCACGTAGCGAAGGTAAATCTTTTGGAGATAAGCCTTACAGAAGCGATAAGCCTCGCAGTGAAGGACGATCTTTCAGCAAAAAACCACATAGTGGTGGTGCTGGAAAATCTGGTGGCTTCTCTGGTGGATACAGAAAGCGTAACGCAGCGTAAGCTACTCGCACAATCTAAATTTATAATTATGCCTCAAGTTTTCTTGGGGCATTTTTTTTGCTCTAAGGTTATGTTTAGGGAACTACCTTACGGTGAACTTGTTTTCTCTCATGTATTTCAGAATTATACCTGCGGCTGTATCAGGGTTACATGTTGCTGTTTGTATTCTAACATCTGGATTTTCTGGGTTTTCATACGGACTACCAATTCCTGTAAAGTTTGGAATTTCCCCTGCACGCGCCTTTTTGTATAACCCTTTTACATCTCGCTCTTCCGCCAGCTCAAGTGGTGTATCAATATAGACTTCAATAAAGCTATCCTGACCAATAATATCCTTCGCCAATTCACGTTCAGAACGGAACGGAGAAATAAACGAGACAATAACAATCAAACCGGCATCCATCATTAATTTACTGACTTCAGAAATACGGCGAATATTCTCCGCGCGATCTTGCTCTGTAAAACCAAGATCTTTGTTCAAGCCGTGACGGACATTATCACCATCCAAGATGATGGTATGATAATCATCGCCAAACAATCTTTGTTCAAGCGTGTCTGCGATTGTTGACTTACCCGCCCCAGACAAGCCCGTCATCCATACAACACAAGGAGTTTGTGATTTTTGTTCTGAGCGCTGATTTCTTGTAATCGAAATATATTGCTCTTGAACATTTAAGGACCGTCGCATCGAATGTTCAATCATTCCCATTCCAACCGTTTGATTGGTATGACGGTCAATTAGGATGAATGAGCCAAGGTTTCTGTTGTTTTCATAGCGCTCATAAGCGCATTTGTGATTGAGATGCAGCTCACATACACCAATGTCATTTAAATTTAAATTATCAGCTGCTATATGTTGTAAATTTTCAATGTCTATTAAGTACTTTGGTTTTTCCAATGTACATACTTGCTCTGATACTGCCGACTTAAAGAGATACTGCCGTCCCGCAATCATCTTCTGTTCAGACATCCATAAAATTTTGGTCCTAAACAAATCAGCAATAGAGCACTGGTCTTCTTCGCACGAGATTAAATCACCGCGAGAAATGTCTATTTCATCTTCAAGTGTTAGCGTTACCGCCTGTCCAGATGAGGCCGATTGAAGCTCATTTTTATATGTGACGATAGATTTGATCTTTGATGCTTTTCCAGAGGGAAGCGCGACAATATTTTGTCCAACAGCAACATCTCCCGAAGAAATTGTTCCTGCAAAGCCCCTGAAATCAAGATTAGGGCGTGAAACCATTTGTACAGGCATACGGAATGCTTGCTTCTTCTGCTCACCTGTTGAAATTTCTGCCGTTTCTAAATATCCAAGCAGAGACTCTCCCTTGTACCAAGACATATGGGATGATGCACTACAAATATTGTCTCCGTTTAACGCGGATACAGGGACAACCTCAATTGTTGAAAAATTGAGCGCGTTAGAAAATTTGGCATAGTCCTCACAAATTTTGGAGAAGGCATCTTTCGAATAATCAACAAGGTCCATTTTGTTAATGGCAATGATCACATTCTTTACCCCAAGCATTGAGACAACGTAACTATGGCGTTTGGTTTGTGACAGAATTCCTTGGCGGGCATCCACCAGAATGACAGCCAAATCTGCTGTTGAGGCGGCTGTTGCCATGTTACGGGTATATTGAATATGCCCTGGCGTGTCAGCCACAATGAATTTTCGCTTTTCTGTATTAAAGTACCTGTATGCCACATCAATCGTGATGCCTTGTTCTCGCTCAGCGGCAAGACCATCCACAAGTAATGCAAAATCAATGTTTTCACCTGTCGTGCCAAACTTTTTACTGCTTACTTCAAGTTCTGCAACTTGATCATCAAATATCATTTTTCTGTCATACAACATACGACCAATGAGGGTTGATTTTCCGTCATCAACGGAACCACACGTAATAAACCTTAAAATATCCTGCATTAAAAATATCCCTCGCGCTTTTTCTTCTCCATAGAGGCATTGCTATCTTTATCAATGGCACGTCCTGATCGCTCAGATGTTTTACTTGTTCTTATCTCAGACAAGATACTTTCAACATCTGTTGCATCCGATTCAACGGCACCTGTCAACGGATAGCAACCAAGCGTTCTAAACCTTACTTTTTTAACTTCAACCGTTTCATTATCTTGAATATCGAGCCGTTCATCATCCACCATGAGCAACATGCCCTCTCGTTCAACAACTGGGCGCTCTTTTGCAAGATAAAGCGGAACTATATCTATCTTCTCACGTTCTATATATTCCCATACATTAAGCTCCGTCCAATTGGACATCGGGAATACACGCACGCTCTCCCCCTTGTTTTTACGGGTGTTATATAAGCTCCATGGTTCTGGGCGTTGATTTTTAGGATCCCAGCCATGTTTCTTATCACGGAATGAAAATACGCGTTCTTTGGCGCGGGATTTTTCTTCATCACGACGTGCGCCACCAAAAGCAAGATCATAGCCATATTTATCGAGAGCTTGCTTAAGGCCTTGTGTCTTCATGATATCGGTGTGAACTTCTGAACCATGCGTAATTGGTCCAATATTTTGATCCACGCCCTCTTGGTTCACATGAACAACAAGTTCCACACCGCACTCTTTTGCCTTGGCATCGCGAAATGCAATCATCCCTTTAAACTTCCAAGTTGTGTCCACATGTAGCATCGGGAAAGGAGGAAGGGCAGGATAAAATGCCTTCAGAGCAAGGTGCAAGAGAACAGAACTGTCCTTTCCTATAGAATATAACATTACAGGATTATCAGACTGCTCTTCAGCTTCTCTAAAAATATGAATTGCTTCATTCTCAAGGACGTCTAAATGTTTGTTTTTTTTCATTTATTATAACTTCGTGCTTTAAAAGGTAAAATATCATAAGGGTAATATGGGTTAAAGTAAAAACGGGCACAGAAGCAGATAATTTACCCATTAGCCTCGCTCATAGACATCTTCAATAAGGTTATTCCAGCGCTCGACAATTAAAGATGGTTGATATTTCACAATATCAGTTTTTGCTTTCTTCCCTAAAGACTGGCGTAATTTTTTGTTTTTCATTAGCATTTCAAGGGATTTTGCAAAGTTCTTAATGTGGTTTTTATCACGAGACGCAAGTAAACCATTTATTTTATGGTCCACAATTTCATTGGTTCCTGCACACTCAGCAAAACCAACGGCAGGGATACCAAAAGACATTGCTTCCGCAGTGGCGAGCCCAAAACTTTCATATTTTGAAGGCATCGCGAAAATTTGAGCCATCCGATATTCTTTTGCAATATGATGTGTTGTCCCGATTAAGTGAACGCGCGTTGTAAGATTATGCTTATCAATAAGCTCTTCAAGAAAGGTCTGGTTTTCACCCTCCCCCGCAATCCGTACATCCCATTCTGGGTATTTATCAGAAATCAGTGCAAACGCACGAATGAGCGTTTTTTGGTCTTTCTGATCAGACAAGCGTCCCACGTTCAGAATTATTTTACGTGCGGGATTAAACTCGCCTTCTTCTATATTTTCAGGATGGATATACACAGGGTTTGGCATCACGACCATTTTACGGCGCACAAATCTAGGATAGAGTTTTCTCACGGTCTCAGACAGCACCGTAATCTTCTTTACCAAGAAGGACGATAACATCAATAAAATGAATTCATGTTGCTTCTTTTTATAGTGCAGGGGCACGATATGTTCGCTAGCAATGATTGGTGTTTTTATGCCTACCAACGCAAATGACATTGGAATGAACATGCTATGCATGAAAGGAATAATAATATCTGGTTTGCGTACTTGAACCACACGACGCATAGCGCGCATACGTCCAATGGTCTCCATTACCCCTGCTTTTTGTTCTGCGCGACCGATGCCTAATGATACACGCTTTACCTCATCATCAATTTGATAAAACGTATCCACACCGCGCTCATCAAAGGTCAGAAGTGTGACTTCATGCCCTTTCTCAACAAGACCATTCACAACAAAAGAGAGGACACGCTCTGCCCCACCCTTTGCATTATTCATATTTTTAATTGCGAATAAAATTTTCATCTATTTATTTTAAATTACGCCCTAGTTCCATACATTTTTGTTCAATCACATCATCTGATCGCTTATTTAGATTCAATTCTTTATTCACTTTAGATGTATCCATAAAAAATTGCCCTTTCACAGTATTATCACACACCTCGAGACTACCCTGTCCATACCCAAGGATCAACCATTCCGCGATATCCCCGCATTTTGTACTAACACCAAGCCCTACATTGTAAACACCCGCCAATTTACGTTGTGCCATTTTCTTAATAACACGGCAAACTTCTTTCACGGGAACAAAGTCTTTCTTCGTTTCCTTAGACATATGAAACACAATTTTTTTGTATTTTTTTAGGTCTGAGAGCGCCTTCCCAATAAATGTGTGCTCCCCAGCGTCTTCACCAAAAACATTAGAGCACCTCAGAATTGTAAGGCGATCTTCGCCGAGTAGCTGAGTAAGAGACTTTTCAATAAGAAGCTTTGATTGCCCGTAGTTATTGGTAGGCTGTGGTTGGTTGGTTTCTTGCAAATCCTCTGCATCACCATAAACAGCACGCGAGCTGATCATAATGTAATGTATGTGTTTTCTATCTTTAATTTTATTGGCTAACTTTAAATCTATGTCTTCTTCTTGCGTATAGGCTTGTGTAT
>JAESUK010000085.1 GCA_016763095.1 Alphaproteobacteria bacterium | reverse complement strand
CAGAGCATGGACATTATGCTTAAGTTTAGATCTGTAATGAAGCCTATTCCTGCGGTTCTTACGCTAAACGAAGGAGGATCAGCGCATATCACTCTCCCAAATACACAATATGGAATTGCCCCAGGGCAAGCAGCGGTTTGCTATGTGAATGACCGTATGATTGGTGGTGGCTGGATCACAGAAACAGAAAACAGCCAACATCAGATGGCTGCTTAGTAATACTTATTGCCTTAAAACTTAAACGAGAAGATCGTTATTAAATTCAAGACTATCAACGGTTTGACCAACGAGATTTCCGAAGACAATCCCCGCATATTGGAAATCGTTTCCAACGCCATCTGCATTCACCGAAATATCCGTTCTAAAATTACTGTGAATGTTAATTTTCACAAAGTCATTCAAATCATCCGTTACCGCATTATACCCCACCAATAAGTCAGAAATATCAATACGATCACCCTCTGATAATTGGAAATCCCGAATACGATCTATATCATTCAGATCAAGGAAGAATGTATCTGCTCCATTTCCACCATAGAGGAAGTCCTGCCCTAACCCTCCAATAAGGATATCTTCTCCATTCCCACCATAGAGAACATCATTTCCATCATCCCCATAAAGGGTATCAAGACCATCTTCACCATAAATTCTATCGTTACCAGCATCGCCATGTATGACATCATCATCTAAACCACCTAAGAGCTTATCAATACCGTCTCCACCATTAACAATGTCGTTTCCAGCCCCTGCTCTGATTTCATCATTTCCGAGGTCTCCATTAATAGTATCTGCTCCAGAATCTCCATAAATCAAGTCATGCCAGTCGCCACCATTGATCGTATCATCACCAGCACCACCAACGATCACATCACGTCCACCACCACCATTTAACAGATCGTTTCCGTCTTCTCCATAAAGTATATCGTTTCCATCTCCACCATTTAGAGTATCAACGCCTATACCTCCACGCATGTTGTCGTTTCCACCTTCACCATAGAGAACATCACTGCCAGAATCTCCGTAAAGCCAATCATCTCCAAAACCGCCATAGATCGTATCATTATGATTACCACCAAACACAACATCATCACCATGACTTGCATTGATTTGGTCGTCTCCGTCGCCACCTTCAATACGTTCATCACCATTTGATCCATTGATCACGTCATTCCCAAACTCACCATAAAGGAAGTGATTTCCCGTCACAGATACCGTAATCGTATCATCACCTGTTCCACCAAATGCCGTTACGCGAATGTTTGAATGCGTGCCAGACACAGTGATTGTATCATTACCGTCATTTCCGATGAGGCGGTAATCTTCAATACCCGTTGGCGCAACAAGTTCGTAAAGCTGAACATCAATGATATCCGCACCATCACCTGTTTCCACACGCCCATTCATTGTGCCAAGAAGCTGAACAGAGGAAGATGTAGCACTTCCAAGTTTAATATTTGTTGTTTTCGCACCTGATACCGTCAAATTAAACGCACTGCTATGAACAAAAATGAACGACTCTAGGTCTTGCGCAAGAGGGTCTATAATTGTGATATCCGCACTGATGTACTGACGATCAATATTAACAAGATTTCCAGAGGCATCCGATACGCTTAGATCTGCAGCGGTAAGCGTCACATCTTCTATTGCACTACTTACATAGTTGGATTCATTTCCATCCCACCCAAATTTAAACAGTAGATTCTCTGCAACAGGTGGGTTCGTAACGGTGTCCTCAACTTCAACAAAAGTGAATGTCGAATTGTTGAAAATAAAGGTTTCAACGTTTGAGACAACATCAACGCCACCACCGCCAAGATTATCCGTAAACCGGATGGTCACAGCATCTAAAATTTCAATTGTATAATCTGTGATATTCCCACTATAGGTGATTGTATCAAGACCCGTTTGCCCATCAATTGTATCATCTCCACTTGAAGCAAAAATATGGTCATCACCGCGACCTGTTGAAATCACATTCGCCACAGCATTCCCCGTGACCGTATCATTTCCATCCCCAAGGATGGCATTCTCAATAACTGTTGTGTTCGCGATACGGAGCGTTTCTCCAACGATAAAACTACTACTGCTTCCTTCCGTCATCACAAGGGTGACATCTCCGCGCACAGCCGATAGATTAAATGTATCAACACCGACCGTGTCAGCGATTAGAACGGCTTGAAACTCATCCGTAAAATAGTACGTATCATCATCCGTAATCGCACTTCCCAAAAACTCAAGATTAAAGGACTCGAGTGACCCGACATTACCTATTTGTGTATCACGGATGCGGATGATCCAGTCTCCAGTGCTTGTTTCCCCCCAATGCGCAGTCGATGAAAACTGAAAGTTTAGACCTGTGTAACCATGCGCATCGGTCGTGTGGAAGTTACTTCCAGGTGTATCAACAAGAATACTTTCTGTCCCGTCAGGACTTATGAGTGTGACAATAAGGTTTCCAGCGCGTTCATGCGGAACAACAAGCTCCAACAAGATATGCTCAACCGAGATATCATCTGCGACGGTTACCGTATATTGCAAGGTGCCGTCATCTGGAATCACTATATTTGGTGTACCAGACACAGAAACCGTTTGCATATTTGCATAGGTTTTTTGTTCATTCCCCCATGTTTCTGCCAATCTAACCGCGACAAAGGCATCGACCAGACCATAACCATAATCATGGCTAAAATGCATCCCGCGCCCGTTCCAATTTGTGTTGCCATTGGTTTGCCACGCAGAGTCCGTCAGTTCACGCGAAGACATTGCGAGAATTTCTTGAACATCACGGTACCCAAGATCAGCGTTGGCTTCGTACATAAGAGCTATCACACCTGAAACGATTGGTGCGGAAAAAGATGTTCCATTGATATAAACCGTATCGCCTGCCAAGTATCCAGAATCTCCAGACCCGTCAGTTGTTGTGATACCTTCTCCACCAGCAGAAACCAATATGGCCGACCCGGGCGTACTTGAATCATAGATCTCGCCATTAATATCTGTTCCTGCAACCGTAATGGTGTACGGACTATTCTGATAACCATGATAATTCACATTGCCATCACTGGATCTGCTATTCCCTGCGGAAAATACAATTGAGGTTCCTAATCCACCACGCCCTTGATCAACCAGATTGACCATTGCATCGATGACCTCAGTCGTATCATTTCCAAAGTAATCTTTAATAGGGTTATCAACGAAGATTGTCGTTGCTCCCCAACTGTTATTCATAACATCGGCACCAGAGCTGAGCGCATAGGCGAAGCCCTCTACCGTGTCCGTAAATGTTCCTGATGAAAAATCACGGCGAATACCAATAATTTCAGAATCAAAGGCCACACCGACAACACCTGTTCCGTTATCATCTGCGGCAATCACTCCTGCTACCGCCGTTCCATGCCTATCGTTAACACCTGCGATGGCATCATTATCATTTCCACCAGCCGTATCAAAATCTAAATCTGTACGGTAATTTGCAACCAGATCACTGTGGGTATAATCGAAACCATCATCAAAAACGGCGATTTTAACACCAAGACCCGTGTATTCCTCCCACACTTCATGGGCATTAATGCCCCATGTATCATTCAAATACCATTGATATGTTCCACCCGCTTCCAGTGAAGGGTCTGTTGGAATACCTTTTGTATTTGCGGTAACTGTGATTTGTGGTGCGATGTAAGCGTCTTCGGAAAAAACCTGATCAGACACAACAAAAGATGAAGATTCCTTTTTAGAATCATCATCCTCAAGAACATTATATGTAAGTGTCTCAGATAAACTGGACATTGCGCTATTTCCTAATCTTGTTTTCTATACCCAAACTTAAGCCGTACTCAACCATTAAACCATAAAAGCTTTATTCTTTAATTAAGTTTTGCGCGAATTTAGTTAAAATTTTATGTATTTTTATAAATCAGCAAAAAATACATGGGTATAAAGGATAACAAACAGATCAGAAATTAGCTAACATCTAGTGCCATTTGACGTGTAGAAGCGCCATTATTGGAGGCTAGCTGTTGTACCACTTTCAAGTTATTCTTTTCAACAAGAACAGCGAGCTCATGCTTTGGCGTATCAACCAAGAATTTAAGCAAACTTAGGTTGTTTTCGTACTCTCCGTTATGTGCACTTACCAAATCCATTTGGTCATCAGGGAAACCATCCGTTACGAGAATGTTATCTCCACCATATTCTTTTACAGCCTTAAACATGGGGATATCCCCGCTACTGTCGCCCCAAGAATACAGTTTTTTCTCTCCCGTCTTAACACCAGAAAATCCTTCTATATTTTCAACGATGTACTGTGTTGCAGCATGTTTACCATTGTCTCTGTCCTCATCTGGAATATTCTCTTCTCCAGGAAACACTGGTAATATATCAATTTGTTTAGAATTTTGAACACGAAACTTAATCGCTCCGCCCTCTCCGCTCTCATTAAACTCTGTTACTTTTTCATTAAGAAGGTTTGCCAAAGACTCACGGGCATTCTGTGTAATACCGTCGTGATCAACACCATCATACAAGATTGTACGACATGTTTTCTTATGCCCTTCAATAGATATTGGAACCTGACCATTTACGCCAAATTCATCATTCACCTCAACAAGGCATTCTTGAATAAGACCTTGTACTTTGCTCATAACTTTTCTTGAAATATCTTCTTTAAGAACAATTTCAGAGTTATCTCCTTGTAAAATCAATGCACCAAACTCAACACCGAGAGGCATATCAAATTCAAACAACTTCGGAAGCCTTGAGATAAAGAACGCCTCTGGACGCCCAGATATTCCTGCCACAGATCCATTTGTTACTTCTGAGAGATCTTTCAATAAATCCTGAAGAGGCTCGTTCTGCTCTTTCCACCCTATATGCACACCATCTTGATCTCTATGTAGAGTCTTATCAAAATCAAAGAGAAACGCCGCACGATCTGTTGCATAGCGGTATATGAGTTCTGCCATTACATCGTTTTCTTGGATTTGTTGAACAACTTCTTCTGTTGCATACGCATTAATTTTAGGTGTTAAATCAGACATCTCTTTCTTTCATATAAATTATATTGTATTTTGTATTCCTATATATTTAACATAAGACCATTATCTGATCAACTAATAAGATCAAATACAACTTATATCTTTTTTGGTATATAATAGTGTGCCACGTGCAACGATGCTGATCACATCACGATGCAACATCGAAGTTTTATGTATCAGAGAGGAGACGGATACGCTTTTCTATATAGCCTCGTAGCCAAGAATGTGCAGGATCAGGCGTTCTTACTCTTCGCCATATTTGGTGTATTGGTATTGAGGGTAAATCGAAATCAGTTTTAAGGATTTTAATATTACTATACCTCTGGCACAAAGAATTTGCCTGCCGTTCTGTTGCAATGAATAATTTATTTGTGTTTTTTAACATAACAATCATAGAATCCGTGTCTGGAATAGCAATAATTGATTTTTGAAGAACATTAAGGCGCTTAAGCTCCCTATCTAAGAAGGTTTCATTAATTTCGCCAGCCACCTTTATATGAGGCAACGAAATAAACTCTGACCTAGATATTTTACCTTTTTGATATAATTCACATTTATCCGAACAAATAACCCTAAAATCAATATTAGTTAATGGAGTCGTATCGAAAGATTTTTGTAACCCTTCCGACTTAAAACCAATATATAAATCAATATCCCTAGACTCCAATTTTTCGAGCGCATTACTCATATGCAAACCAATAAGATTTATTCTGATCTGAGGGTAGTTTTCCAATGCATGTAATATCACCTGCTCTATAAAAAGCCCTGTATTAATAATAGGCAAAGCAATTGTAAAATTCTCTTTTTGGACTTTTGGGTCAAACCCAACACCAGAGGAACGTGTAAAAAGCTCACACAGTTCAAGAACCTCAACAGCTTTTCCCCATAGATCAAGCGCCCCTTGGGTTGGCTCTAACCCATTCGATGTTCTTACGAATAACTCTTGCCCTGTAAGCTCTCGCAACTGTTTCAAATATCTTGATACAGCCGGCTGAGAAATATTGATTTCTTCGGAAGCTTTTACGGTACTTTTCAACCGACAAACAGCATCCAAAACAATCAACATATTTAGGTTCAAATTTGATATCGAATAGCTCATACATCAAACTTTATCTGCTGGATAAACGTAAGTAAACACAAAAAACACCGAGGTAGCTCTAAAGCTAGCACTCGGTGTGAAGTTGGGTGGTTGGGTCACCATGTACCGAAACATCTCGAATGTTGGGTGGTAACGAGATGCACGGAATTCAAATTAAACTAGAATGGGAACAAAATGTCATAGACTTGTTGACCATAGCGAGGTTGTTGCACGTCTGTGATTTGTCCTTTTCCTCCATATGAGATTCTTGCTTCTGCGATCTTCTCATAAGATATTGTATTATTTATTGTGATGTCTTCTGGGCGAATAATTCCAGCAAGCTCAAGCACACGTTTTTCAAAGTTCACACGCACCTCTTGACGTCCAACAATTACCAAATTTCCGTTTGGAAGCTGTTGTGTTACAACTGCGGCAAGCTGAAGCTTAATCTCTTCTTCTCTTTCCGTACTCCCCTTTCCATCATGGCGTGATGTTGACCCTAAGTTAACGATATCTGCGCCCGTAATGCCTTCTGGGAAGTATTGACCAAGAGTGCCTTCTACACCAAAGAAGCTATTAAAGTCAGCATCTTCTGTTGTTGAACGCGTTCTTTTGGTTTGATTTTCTATGTCTGCTTTATCATCAATATCAATCATAACCGTTAGAATATCACCGACTTCACCAGCACGCTGATCTTTGAAAAAGCTTTTCTTGTCAGCGGACCATAATGAATTGGCTGTTTTTGAGATATTTTGCTGTGGGGGCATCGGCATTTGAACTGATTTAGCCGCCTTCACATTTGCAGGATTTTCAATTTGCGTCACCACTGGTGGTTTTCCGACACTGGCCAACCTATCGGCTGCGCCACAGGCACTCAGCGATGTTGTTAGAATCAACGCTAGGCTTATGTTTTTGTATATATTTTTCATGATCCAACCTCCTATTTTACGAAGAACTTATTTTAAATTTATTAATATACCGTGACCTGATGATCAGCGGTCACCATGCCTTGTAGGTGCTTATTACTTGAGAGATTCACAACACGAACCATCTCACCCATTGTTCCGTTTTGCAGAGCCTTACCTTGTACGGATAGCGCAATTGGACCTTCCGTATAAAGAAGCGTTACAAATTTCCCTCTTCCGACTAAGCGTGGAAGCGCGATATCTGTGTTTCTTATTGGACGCCCAGCGCTCAATGCCTTAGATGCTGCCATACCTTGCAAATCTGCAATTTGTGACAAAGTTCCTTTTGGAAGATCACGTTGGCGTACATCAATATATGTAATGTCTGAGGCACTGATTATATCTCCCGCCTTCATTTGCGAATTCAGTACTGGGATCATCATACGTTTATGTACAGTTCCATTTACTGATATTTGCTTTAATGGGTTTGCACGTGATGGGGCCACAAGCACCGCTTCGAAGCCACCATGTTGTGGCATATAACGTAAGCTCTGTACTTCTACAGTTGCCGCAGCAGTCTTAGGAAGCGTGATTTGTGGCAATGTATTTTGGATAATAATATCAAGATTACTGCCCAATCCCTTTCCCTCTAGCGCTTCTACCAGCACATCATGGATCGTATTTAAATCCACCAATGTCGCTTCACGTCTTACAATGACTTGATCCAACGCAGATTGTGGTGTCCAAGATATATTTGTTGCTCGGGCAATGCGCAGTAACGTTCTTGCATTTAACGTCATGTCTTTCCCAGGAAGTGGCGCGCGACCAATCACAACATCTTCTTTTCCACCTGCTTGCGCGAAAATATCACCAACACGTAAGACATCTTCCTTTACAATCGCTACATTTCTTAGACTTGCAGCGGTTGCTTGTTTAATTTGTAGCAGAGCAACCATCATGAAGGCTCCGATGAGTATAGAGAAAAGCATCGCCTTAGCCGCAATCATACTTATTGCAAGCAAGCCATTATCTTGACCGTTATCTAGGGCGTTTAACTCTAATCTTCTTAGTTCTCCGCGTCTGATTGATGCATATTTTCTCATAATACTCTCCCTACTCTCTCAATTTTTATCTCAGTTGAGTGATTGTTCCCATCATTTCATCTGATGTACTAATCACCTGCGAATTCATTTCGTATGCTCGCTGGGCGGTAATCATGTTTGTGATCTCCTTTACAGAGTCCACGTTTGATTGCTCCAACGCCCCTTGAATGACTGTTCCAAAGTTGTCTTCTCCAGGGTTTCCCACGATTGGGCTTCCTGATGCTTCCGTTTCAACAAAATTTGTATCTCCGATAGCTTCAAGTCCAGCTGGGTTAATAAACATCACCATGTCAAAACGTCCTAGGTTTGTAAGCGCGGCTTCTCCTGGTAACTTTCCAAAAACCTCTCCATCTCTGTTAATTTCAAGATTTGTGATGTTTTCAGGAACCGTAATACCTGGCTCAATACGAAGTCCCTCATTGGTTACAATCTCTCCATCTTGGTTAAGCTGAAGCGATCCTGCTCTTGAATAAGCTGCGTCACCATTTGGCAATTCCACCTGTAAAAAACCTTCCCCGTTGATCGCAACGTCCAAGGCACTATCCGTAAGCGTTACAGAACCCTGTGTATGGATACGATACGTGGCAACAGGCTTAACACCGAGCCCAAGTTGTAATCCAGAGGGTGTCGTTGTGTCCGCTGATGAAGATGCAGTTCCGGGTCTTGTGATGTTTTGATACATCAAATCATGGAATTCAATACGCTGACGCTTATATCCCGTTGTTGTCATGTTTGCCAAGTTATTGGCAATCACATCAACGTTCATTTGCTGTGCCAACATTCCTGTGGCTCCGATTGAGAGTGATCTCATTTTATATCTCCTTTTTTCAATCTTCTTTACTTGTTCTGTTTAATTCTCATTACGATCCCGCAGGTCGTCCTAATCTTTGAATGGCTGTTCTTTGTCGATCGTGATCCGTTTGAATAAATCGTTGCATTGATTGATATTCTCTCGAAATCTGGATCATCCGAGTCATTTCCATGACAGGCTCTACATTTGACCCCTCCAACTGACCTTGAAGCACAGCGGTATTTTTTGGTGGATTACCGAGTTCCTCGGTTTTATACAATCCACTTCCTTGCGGCTCCAAGGTCTGGGGGTTGTCAAATTCTCTGACCATAATTTGGCCAACTTGACCTTCTTGCGTAGAAACTCGTCCTAATCTGTCAATACTTACGTCCGTTGCCCCTAGAGGAATAACCAAAACGGCTCCACTAGAGTCAGATACGTTATACCCACTTGCCGTTACAACTTCTCGGCTCGCATTAATTTGAAAATTTCCTGAGCGTGTAAATTGCGTGCTTCCGTCTGGCATCTTCACACCAATAAAGCCTGGACCAATAAGAGCCACATCAAAATCATTGCCTGTTGTCTGTATGGGACCAGCGCGTGTTACATCATACTGTCCACGATCATACGCCATAGAAATAGGATCACGCGCCCCTTTAGGATCAGAAATATATTCTGAGAAAAGCGGATTCTGAGCGCGATACCCTGCTGTATTGGCGTTTGCAATATTATTCGCAATCAGATCCATGCCAGTGCGGAGCACCATTTGTCGTGACAAACCTATATACTGTGCATTTTCCATCTCAATCCAACCTTTTATTATTTTTGTTAGTTCTTCGTAGGAATGGTAATGCACACATCGTGCCAATAATTTATATTGTTTGTTTACAACAGTATACCATCACAACACCATGAATTATGCCTAAGCAATAACAGCCACATAGGCATAAAAACACCCGCCACATGGAACTTCTTGCCGTCGCGATAACGGCACAGCATAAAGATGTGAATTTATAAGGGTTTATGATTTATTATCGCGTATAAATGGTGTAGATTAAGATGGCTATTTTAAAATACTTAAAAGTAGCCTCAGAATAATGCACTCGCCGTTGCGCGATACTTACATAGAAAGCCCTCATAATGGTTGATAACCTTGATCTCGCAGCCCCAAAAAATGCGCCAGAAACACCAGACTCTCTGGATGAACAAAGTAGCGGATCAAATAAGATTATATTTATAATGCTTCCAATCCTCCTCCTCTTTGCCGTTGGTGCTGGACTCTATTTCAGTGGAACTCTTGATAAGTTCCTAAATAAAGACGAGGCAACAACAGAAAACGCAATAGGACACGAAGAGAGCGGTACAGATTACAGCAAGCTCGGAGAGATTGAAAACATAGCTTTTCTTCCTATTCCTGACATGATCGTGAATCTTAATAGTGATGATGGGCAACCTCACCTCTTACGATTGAGCGTTCAACTTGAACTTTCCAACCAAAAAGACTTAGAGATCGTACAAGCTGTTCTTCCTCGCGTAAAAGACCAATTTCAAACATACCTAAGAGAACTTCGTGTTGAAGACCTTCGCGGGTCAAAAGGAATATACCGCTTACAAATAGAACTTCTTTCTCGCGTCAATACAGCTGCGTACCCAGTGAAAGTTAAGGACGTTCTTTTTGATGAGATCATTGTGCAATAGAAATAATTAGTTTTTTTGTGCTAGAATAAGCAAAAGAATAAAAACAATAAGACGTGTAATGGATACTGGAACAATTAAAATATGAGCGATACGCAACTCACAGAAGATGAAATTAACGAGTCACAAGAATCAGAAGCATCCTTGGATGACCTTGATGATCCTGATGATTTTGAGTCTGGTGACACTGGCGCACGTATATTAAACCAAGCAGAAATCGACAGCCTTCTTGGTTTTGACGATGATTTTTCTGACATGGAAGACAGCTCTGGAGTTATGGCGCTTATTAACTCGGCGCTAGTGAACTATGAACGCCTTCCAATGCTTGATGTTGTCTTTGATCGCCTTGTGCGCCTTATGTCGACATCTTTGCGCAACCTTACATCTGACAACGTGGATGTGAGTTTAGATCAGGTTTCAACGGTTCGATTTGGCGACTACATGAACTCCATCCCTCTTCCTGCAATGCTTTCCGTCTTTAAAGCCGAAGAATGGGACAATTTTGGCTTGATGGTCACAGACAGCCCTCTCATTTACTCAATTGTCGATGTTCTCCTCGGAGGACGTAAGGGAAACCCCTCTGTTCGCGTTGAAGGGCGACCATATACAACAATTGAAACAAAGCTTGTTGAGCGTATGGTCAATGTATCTCTCAATGATCTTTCTTCCGCCTTTGATCCTCTTTCACCCGTGAGTTTTACTTTGGATCGCATGGAGACTAACCCGCGTTTTTCAACCATCACACAAAGCGGAAACGCCTGTGTGCTTGCGCGTATGCGGGTTGATATGGGTGATCGCGGGGGACGTGTTGAAATCCTTATTCCTTATGCGACGCTAGAGCCCATCCGTGAATTGCTTCTGCAAATGTTCATGGGGGAGAAATTTGGACGTGACTCTATTTGGGAAAACCATTTAACGCACGAACTTCACCAAACGGATATTTACCTTCAAGCTGTTCTGGGTGAGCTTACCATTAACCTTAAAGACCTTTTGAACTTTAGGGTCGGTGACACGCTTTACTTCAACACCAAACCAACGGATAAGATTGAGTTACGGTGTGGTGATGTTCCGATTTTCAAAGGTCATATGGGACAAAAAGAACAAAATATTGCCGTTAAAATTGAAAACTATATCCCAAGAAAGAAAAACTAATTTCCGAGATACTATTATGAGCTTTCCTGTTTCAACTATTTTAGACCTTTCTATTCTCGCGCTTTTAGCGGGAACTGTTTTCTATGCCCTCAGATTATCGGCGCAACTGAAAGTCTTAAAAGATAGTAAGAGCGACCTAGAACAGCTCGTTTCCAATCTCTCTATCAACATTAGTCGCGCACATGAAGCCATTCAAGAAATGCAAGATGTTGCAGGAACTTCTGGGCAAGAGCTACAAGACCTCATTCGTGATGCTCAGGATTTATCTCAAGAGTTACAAATCATAACGGAATCAGGCAATAACATGGCTGACCGCATCGAAAACGCAGCAACCTCCGCACCAAAACCATCCCGTACAGTGCATGCATATGGTAAGCACACACCACGTGATGAATTTAGCGATGAGGAGGACGAATATGAAGCAGACCAACGTCCAACACAGCGCGGACGCCGTTCCCCATCACCAACAACACGGACATATGCGGGCGCAAGACGCGCTCCTGTGCAACCCGTTGAGCATTTCTTTATTCGTGACCGTGACTTTGACACCGCGAACGACTCGGATGACATGTATGACAATTCTGAATTTGACTATGAAGACGAATTTAAAAACCTCTCCTCTCGTGCGGAAAAGCAACTCGCATCAGCGTTAAGACGCAATAGAAAGTTCGATGCCTAAGCTTTTCACGCCTAACATATGATAGATAACGACCAAAATGTATGATCAACTTTTAGAAAAACTAAAGATTTTGCCACTTCTTGTGGTTGTTGCGTCCCTTGCCTTTGCCGTACGTTTGGGTGAAGTCATTATTGATCCTGCATCTTCTCAAGGGAGCGCTTCAGCGCAAATAGGCACGCCCCAAGATACCCCTCCACCGAAATCAGACCTTAAATCCACCACGACAACCTCGACCGAAGGCACCTCTCCAGAGATGGTTCAGCAACCAACCACAATTGATTGGCAAGATTCTGATGAAAACGACATTGAATTTTCTTCCGTGAAAGCAGAGCTTTTTGAAACACTCGCAAAACGCCGTAAAAATTTAGATGCGCGCGAACTGAATGTAGAGAACAAAGAGGCGCTCTTAAAAGCAGCTGAGCTACAGATTGAACGAAAATATCAAGAGCTTGAAACCATTCGAAATGAGATCCAAGCATTACTGAAACAACAAACATCAGAAGAAAAAGCGCGTATAACAAGCCTTGTTAAGATTTACGAAGGCATGAAAGCCAAAGATGCAGCAAAGATTTTTAATACACTTGATATGGATATCCTGATTAACGTTATGGGAGGAATGTCCGAGCGAAAACTTGCTCCTATTATGGCCGCCATGGACCCAGATCGTGCACGCAGTGTTACAATTTTCTTGGCTGAAGAGAAAAGCCTCCCAACCCTTTCTGATCAATAATGAGAAAAACAAAACCTAATCCAGTGACAAACGGAGATGGGGTAACACTCCAAACCCTTGCATTATTTATCATTTTGCTATCTTTTTTTATTGTTCTGAACAGTATCTCTACCTTTGAGGAAGAGAAGATAAAACCTGTTATGGAGAGCATCGGTGCAACTTTTGCTAATCGGGTTGTTCGTAACGAGCTCGCACCTAGCGTAACGCCAGACCCCGCACAAGCAATAGGTGAAGGAACAGTTTATGACCACCTAGAAGAGCTTTTCCAGTCTCAATTCAAGCAAATATCTAACCCTCAAAGAGATGACGAGCGAGGGCTTTTTTATACCACACTCCCCTATAAAGCATTGAAGAACGCGCTCCTTGATATTCGCCCTCACCATCTATCACGGATTGATAAATCTGGAGAGTTTCTCTCCTTGCTTAAAAGTCTTATACTTTCAAATAATCACAATTTCCGACTAGATATTGTGCTTGAAACACCAGATGACCTCTTTGCCTTAACGCAAGAAGAGCAAACTATCGTGGCGCAAAAAGTTGCTTTTTTGGGGGAACGTTTGGCGCAAGTCGGGTTCCCACCAGAGCGTATAAGTATTGGCATATCGAGCGAAGGTGTTGAAACACTCCCAGAAGGTGATGTCTTAACATCCATAGACAACAATATTGTGCTTTTGGTTATTCGTCCATATACAATGTATGACATTCAAACCTCTCCCCTACAGAAGGGAGGAAGCGAATGACGAGCACAAATGACTCTCTCATTTCTTTGACAGCCCCGACAGCGCACATCCCCAAAGCAAGAGGATCGAAGCGCACATTTGCCCATCAGGCTCCGCAAAAAACAGCGTGGCTTATGACATTTACCGATACCGTTGCGTTAATGCTTACTTTCTTTGTTATGACATATTCCATGGCAAACCCAAAACATGAGATTTGGGAAGACATTAGAGAGCAAGTGAATATGGAATTTTCTAAGAACCTTGGGCAGGTTGCGCAACGTGGGGAAGTCAACGACATTAGCTTAGAGCGAATTAAGTTTGAGAATGCACTCAACTTATCTTATTTAGAAGCACTTCTTACAAATCAATTGATTAGACGAGAGCTTAACGACAAGGTTCATATTACAGCAGAGCCAGAAGAGCATCGCCTGATCCTCACTGTTCCACAAAAATTCTTATTTGCATCAGGAAGCGCCATAATTTCAGACAAGAACAAGCATGTTGTTCAAGAAATTAGTTCCATCCTTAAAGGGATCAAAAACAGCATTGAAGTTGTGGGGCACACAGACCCGTCCCCCGTTCATCAGAACAACCCTCAATTCAGGTCAAACTGGGATTTATCTTTACAACGTGCAGTGAACTTCTCAGCCCTGATGAAAAAGAACGGTTATGAACACCCTATGCACATTCGTGGGGCGGCAAGTGGGCTTTATAATTCCCTTCCAGAGACGCTTAGCATTGAAGCACGTAAAACAATTTCTCGGCGCGTAGACATCATTATCTATGATAAAAAAGAAGACTTCATGCAACGCATACAAAAGCGATAGCGTACTGTATTATTTTCAGCAGATATATTGAGTGGGATAGTTTAACCCATTTCTTATCAATGGCTTGAGCTCAAACGCCTTGTATGGCACTCTCATTTCATGGTTTATTTTTCGGCTCATGTAAAAAAACCCGTTCTGATTACGCTTGTTGCAGCCTCCACACTCTGGGTGTCGGCATCTTGGGCTGCAACCGTGCGCGCGTATGAAAAAGATAATTTCTCTCGTATTGTCATTCAATCAGACAAAAAAACATCTTATACGATCAAGGAACAAGGCTCATCTACATACAATATTATGCTGAGTGGTGACACGATTGATGGAATGGCCTCCATTCCGGATCTGTCGCGTGTGAGCAACACAAGCTTAAAAGATGGTAAGAACCTGACATTAAACCTGTCCCCGTCAGCAACTCTCCGTCATTTTAAAACAGGTAAGAAGATCATCATTGATATCTACGGGGATCAATCAAAGGCTTCTACACTCAAAAAACCGCAGAATGTTACAGCACCGCCACCATCACAGATAACGCTTAAGACAACGACACAAAAGGCAACGCCTGTTGTTGTGCCTGAGGTTCAAACAGAAAAGTTTATAGGACAAGGTCCAAAGGTACATATTGCCTCGGACCATGTCATTCAAGTGACGGCAACGGAAACCATTAGTGTGGGTGCGTTTAAACGCCACAATATGTTATGGATTGTCGTCGACAAACCAGACTTCCTCATTCCTCCGCAACTTAAGGGCAAGCAGACATCTTTATTTTCTTCTTTTGAGCGTATTGAGCTTCCTCAAGCGACAGCGTTTAGAATGCATCTCCCGAACGCAGATGCCCCCCTTTATTTTTATGCAGAAGGCGGGGGACTGATTTGGAGACTGGTGCTTACAACCGACAAGAAGAAGGTTAAGCCCTCTCAATTTCTTAAGGGACAGGATCAGGCACTGGTTTGGACTGATCCAGACTCTCAACGCACCATCACTGTTTCTGATCCTGATTTTGAAGATACAATTACAGTGATCACAACGGATAAAGTTTCCGCACCGCACCATGGCGAGACAGATTTTATTGAGCTGACAACGCTTTCTTCCTATATTGGTCTTGCATTCTTACCAAAGACAGAAGACTTAACAGTGTCCATTCATACCGAGGGGGCTGATATTTCACGCGCCTCGGGGCTTCATATTTCTGATCAAATTGATATTCCACGCATGCCACTACAGGGATCAATCACGGATGGTGCCCCGAAGATAGAAAACTACAAGAATATGAAGCGGATATTCCGTTTTGACGAGTGGCAACTTGGGGGCTTGGAAGAACTTCCAAAGAATGAACGCTTACTTTTATCTGGATCAGCAGGAAAATCCGCTGACAACCGTATTAATGATCTGATGACGCTTGCTCGTCTTGAGCTCTCTAATAATCGCTCGGCAGAGGCCGTTGGTTTTTTGGGTTATATCGAAGATACATACCCTGACATCAAGGAAAGCCCCGAGTTCGTTGCAATGCTTGGTGCAGCGCATGCATTGGGTGGACAATATGACCTAGCCTATGATGAATTTAGCCATAAAGTATTACAAGAATACGATGAAATAGAGCTTTGGAAAGCTTATACTCTTGCAGGACTTGAAGACTGGAATCAAGCAGGGGATCACCTACCTGATGACGTTGGGCTTGTGAGCCTTTATCCCTCTCCGCTTCAGCAAAAACTTGCATTGGTTTTGGCAGAAATAGCCTTGAGACAAGGGCGAGCGGATGATGGAGAAGACCTTCTTAACCTTGTCGATCACAACCTCAATGACCTTAGCAATTCAGAAGTGGCCGCACTGCAATATCTATCTGGAGAAGCCGAGCGTCAGAACAAAAACTATAAAGAGGCGTACGGTTACTGGGAACCCTTGACTAAGGGACGTGATGACCTTTACCGCGCCAAAGCAGGGCTGGCTCTCACGCGCTTAATGTATGAGAACAAGGAAATAACGGCGCAACAGACCATTGATAATCTAGAAAGGCTTCGTTATGCATGGCGCGGGGACGATTTGGAAACTCAAATTAACTATCGTCTAGGACTTGCTTATATAGAAGCAAACGACTACATCCACGGATTAAATATTCTTCGTAAGGCGGCAAGCCGTTCTCCTGACCCTGAGCTTGCACAAGAAATTGCAGCACAAATGGCGGAGGCGTTTTCCGATGTCTTTTCAACGGACCGCATCAATGAGCTTGATCCACTGGATACAATTACACTGTTTGAAGAGTTTTCAGAGCTTTCGCCAACAGGAGAAGATGGACAGCACCTTGTTCAACGTTTGGCTGAGCGATTAATAGAAATTGACCTTTTGGGACGCGCGGCAACATTACTAAAGAACGAAGTCGACAATCACCTTAGTGGCATGGAAGGTGCGCGTGTGGCGTTGCGCCTTGCAAGCGTTGAGCTTACTGATCGTAAACCATCCCTTGCTCTTAAAAGCATTGCAAAAGCATCTTCATTCTTAGCATCTTCACCTGAGCGCACATCAAAAAACGCTATAGATATCAAGCAAGGCATAGGCTTGCTGAAAGCTCATGCCTACTCCCTTCTCAAGCAACCTGATAACGCGCTCGTTGCACTTTCACGATTGTACCAAAGCAAACAGACATTACGGATGCGTGCAGATGTTGCGTGGCGCGCAGGGCGTTGGCAAGCGGCATCCGAGGCATTGGAAGAGCTTATTAATAGAGAGAATATTAACTTCGCCGCACCATTGAGCACAGAGCACATGGACATGATTTTAAACTGGGCGATTACACTTAATTTGTCAGACAATAGATATGTGCTAAATAGCATACGCGAGCGCTTTGGTGAATCCATGGCGGGCACACCAAAAGCAGATGAGTTTGAAGTTATAACACGCGCTCATCAGGCTGTTTTCCTTGCAGACCGACGGACAATAGAAAATATTGTTGCAGAAGTGGATATCTTCAAAGATTTTCTTACAAGCTATAGTAGCAACAAAAAATAAAATATTTACATTTTGTTATAAAGCACCTGCGAACTTACTATCCTGACGTTCCCGTGAGTTCAGATATGGGAACCACATCGAAGCTTTGAATGAGGGATCCTGTGATCAGATTCCACCCATCGACAAGCACAAAAAATACGATCTTAAATGGCAGTGATATCATAATGGGAGGGAGCATCATCATCCCCATCGACATCAATATGGCCGCCGTGACCATGTCGATAATCGAGAAAGGTAAGAAGATCATAAAGCCTATCTCAAAGGCTCTGCGGAGCTCTGAAATCATAAATGATGGCACAAGAACTTGAAGAGGAATAGCTTCTGGTGTTTCATATTCTCCTTCACCGCTCATCTCTGTAAACAGGATCAAGTCCTTTTCACGCACATGTTTAAGCATAAACTTTTTAAATGGCTCAATTCCACGATCAAACGCCTCAAGCTCATCTATCTCTTCGTTGATTAATGGCTCTAGCCCCTGATTATACGCTGCCTCAAAGGTTGGTGCCATAATGAAAAATGTGAGAAACAATGCGAGCGAAATAAGCACTGTGTTTGGGGGTGTTTGCTGAATTCCGATCGCAGTACGAAGGAACGAAAACACAATAATAATCCGTGTAAAGGATGTCATCATCACCAAGATGGAGGGTGCCAAAGACAAAATCGTCATAACAGCCACAAGTTGAATAACCCGCCCCGTTACTGACCCGCTATTCTCTCCGCCCATATCAATCGTAATGGCTTGCGCAAAAAGATCAGAAGGAATGACCAGCAACGCCAGCATAAAAGAGAGGACAGGAACTATATAGCGTGTTCTATTTTTCATCTTTATTCTCTTTTTTACTTCCCTTTTTACTCTCAGGAACTTTAATAGGTTTAATATTGGTTGTGATAACGCTCTCGCTATTTTGTCCAAGGAGCAACAGATGTTGCTGATCATCCTGCTGAATTAAAATAGCGCGACGTTTATGATCAAGGGGTAAAATCTCTACAATTTTAAGACGCTTGTTCTTTGTCATAGGGATATGACGACCACCCCCGACAAGTTTCAGAATAAGCGCCAAGCCCCCCATCATTGCAATGACAAGGATAAGCGCGAGTAAAAATTGAATGATTGTTGAGACTTCCATACTTACTTAGACTCCAACGTTTTTTGAAAATCTTGAATACGTCCCGCCAAATCCTCTAGCATCGAAATCATAGCGCGGAGTTCAGTTTCTGTTTCTTTTGCAATTGCGGGAGGGGCAATTTCAATAGACCCACATAGCGCGGATACATCTCTATCAATTTCACCCATATTAGGGATTTTTCCCTGCCCTATTTGATCAAGGGCTGTTTGAATCTTGTCTTTTTGCTTTTCTAGTTCGCTTATATAAATGGCAGCATCAGTCATTCTTGTCGTCTTCTTCTCTATTTTGTTCCGTATCTGGATCTGCATCCGCCTCTTGCCCTTCACATTTTAAGAACTCTTCGAGAATTGCGTTAAATGGCTCAGGCTCACCGTTTGCCTTAAATACATACGACAAAACTTCTGCAACAGCCATAAAAGCTTCGGATGGTATGGGACTATCAAGCTCTATTTTAGCAAGGATTTCAACCAAATCCTTGTCTTCACGCACATTTATGCCCGCATCATACGCTAACTGCAGAATTTGCTCGGCAACTTTTCCCCTCCCCGCCGCAGTAATCTTGGGGGGCATATTTTTCCCCGCAGGTGTTTGTATAGCTACCGCGACTGTGGAATCCTGTTTTTTCTTTATATTTAAAGGAGTTAACTTATCTGAAGTATCGATACCGTCTTGAATTTCTGGCTCATCACTCATCTGGCACATTTCCTGCTTATATACTTTACACGAACGAATAATAAAAATGGGTCGAAAACAATGACAATAAATAACATAACACTTTTTCAAGCCATGGGCGCAAAGCTCGATTACCTTGATACCCGTCAGAAGGTTATAGCACAAAATATTGCCAATGCCGATACACCGAACTATCGTCCAAAGGACCTTACAGAGGTTGATTTTGGTCGTGTTCTTACAAATGTAACACACGACAGAGCAGTTCGCATGCACTCTACACAACGTGGACACCTCCCT
>JAESUK010000011.1 GCA_016763095.1 Alphaproteobacteria bacterium | reverse complement strand
GGTCTTGTCCGTGTCCGCACATGCCGAATCATATGCCGTATGGGAAAAAGCATTTAAACAAAAAGCCATATTAAATGGCGTATCCAGTGCATGGTTCGATAGAGCCATGGCAGATATAAAACCAATTCAGCGTGTCATTGAATTGGATGGAAAACAGCCCGAGCACAAAATCACATTCGTGGAATACAAAAAGCGCGTCATTAATCAAAACAGAATTAACAAAGGGCGTAAGCTTTATAAAAAGCACTACAAACTTCTAAAAGAAATAGAATCCAAATACGGCGTTCAACCACAATATGTTGTGTCTCTTTGGGGCATCGAAACAAACTTTGGTGGAAACACTGGCGGGTTTAAAGTTATTCCAGCTCTGGCAACATTGGCATGGGATGGACGACGCAGAATCTTCTTTGAAAAAGAACTTATCCAAGCCCTTAAAATAAGCGAGCAGGGGCATATCAGCCTTAAGAACATGAAGGGCTCGTGGGCAGGTGCAATGGGACAAAACCAGTTTATGCCCTCAAGCTTCCTTAGTTATGCCGTAGATTATAACCGTGACGGTAAACGTGACATATGGACAAACACACAAGATGTTTTTGCCTCTACATCTAATTACCTCAAGAAGAACGGCTGGACACCCCTAGAAAAATGGGGACGACAAGTTTACCTATCACAGCCTGTTCCAAAATCTCTTACAGGGCCAAAAATTCAAAAACCGTTGGCATTTTGGAAAAATCTTGGAATAAAAACACTGACAGGACACCCTCTACCAAACGTAGATATACAGGCCTCTTTGGTCCAACCTGATGGCGCAAAAGGGCCTTCATATATTGTATATAATAACTATCAGACAATTATGGACTGGAATCGTTCGACATATTTTGCTACATCAGTGGGCTTATTAGCAGATTTAATAGCGAAAAATAAAGGAAGCCCTCATGAAAATGGGGGTTAACACTTATGATTAACAGATTAAAAAGCAATATAAACAACATAGTAACACTGGTTATGGCGATCATTATTGCCATCGCATTCACGGGTTGTGCAGAGACAGAGCTTGCCTCACACCTTATAAAACAGTCCGTAAACTCTAAATCAAAATCAGTTGGCTACTTTAAAATTGGAAGCTCTTACAAAATAAAAGGGCGCAGATATTATCCGAAAGAAACATATAATCACACAGAAACAGGAATGGCTTCATGGTACGGACCGGGCTTTCACGGTAAACAAACTGCCAACGGTGAAATATTTAACCAAGGCGACCTCACTGCAGCACATAGAACGCTACAACTTCCCTCTATCATTCGCGTAACAAACTTAAGAAACGGACGCTCTGTCATCGTACGTGTGAACGACCGTGGACCATTTGCACATGAACGTGTTTTGGATTTATCCGAACAAGCAGCAATTATTCTTGGATACAAGAACCAAGGTATCACAAAAATTAAAATTGAACTCCTTCCTGAGGAAAGCCGTAAGGTTGCCCAAGCAGCAAAGCAGGGACGTGACACACGCGGATTTGAAGTTGCCCTTAACCGTCACAGAACACCAAGCGCAAAGCCCACAGCACGGGCACCGCATTCCTACACACCAATCTCAAAACAACGTGTAACGAGAACAGCAAGCATAAGCCCGCGCTACTACATACAAGCAGGCGCATTCTCTCAGGAACAAAATGCTCAGAGGTTTAGCCAGTTGCTTTCAGGCATCGCCAACACAAATGTTGTCAGCTCACTCTCATCAAATGGCACACTCTATAAAGTCCGAGTTGGACCCGTTAAAAACCAAGCAGAAGCCAATGCACTTTTGACCGCCGTTGAATCAAGAAGCAGAAGTAACGCCATCATAATAAAGGAATAAATCACCCATGCGATCCGCTATAATATTTTTTATCAGCCTATTTTTAATTGCTCCAATTGCGGGCGCAGCATCAATTGAGACATCAGCAAAGCAAGCCATAGTCATAGACTTTTCAACAGGACAAATTCTGTTTGAAAAGAATGCAGATGAACGCATGCCCACATCTTCTATGAGTAAGGTACTCACCGCGTACGTTGTCGCCGAAGAAATCAAATCAGGAAACATCAGCATTGATGAAAAATTCCGCGTAAGTGAAAAAGCATGGAAAAAAGGCGGCTCTAAGATGTTCGTCGAAGTTGGCAAAAAAGTCAGCGTCAGAGACCTTCTAAACGGTGTGATCATCCAATCTGGGAATGATGCAACAATTGTTCTTGCCGAGGGTATTGCAGGCACTGAAGAAAAATTTGCAGAGCATCTAAATAACGTCGCCGCCAAACTTGGTATGGAGAACAGCCACTTCATGAACGCAAGTGGATGGCCTGATCCAGACCATTATTCAACAACACGCGACCTTGCCACACTCGCAAGACACGCGATCAAGGATCACCCTGAATTCTATGCCCTCTACGCAGAAAAAGAATACACATACAATAAGATCAAACAACAAAACAGAAACCCTCTTCTTTCCCTAGATATAGGCGCAGACGGCATTAAAACTGGGCACACAGATATTGCAGGGTATGGGCTTATCGCCTCAGCCGTAAGCAAAAAAGATCAGCGCCGTGTGATTGTTGTGATAAATGGCACGGACAGCAACAAAGCCCGCGCAGAAGAATCTGAAAAGCTTGTAACATGGGCACTGAACGGCTTTAAAAACAAAACATTCATCAGCGCTAAAAATGACCAATTCAAAGTCCCGGTGCTTTTTGGCGTAAGTGATTTTGCACCTGCCGGCGTAGAAAACGATCTTATTCTAACGGTTGAAAAACTTGCTAGTGATGAATTTGCATCTAAGTTCAACGCAATTTCCAACCTAGAAGCCCCAATTAAAAAGGGCGACATTGTAGGAACAATTGAAGTCACACAAGACAACAAGCCATATATGACAATCAGCGTGATCGCGAAAGCAGACATTGCCGAGCTTGGCATGTTCAAAAAGTTATTTGCCAAAACAAAACACAGATTTTCAAACAAAGATTAATATAGATACATCATGAAGCAGGGTTTATTCATTACGTTGGAAGGTGGCGAGGGGGCTGGAAAGACCACTCAGATCAAACGTATTGAAGATTTGCTGAACAGCCACGCAATAAAAACGGTTGTCACCCGTGAACCTGGGGGAACACCAGAAGCTGAGAAAATAAGAAACCTCCTCGTCCAAAGAGACGGTGGAAAATGGTCTCCCGAGGCAGAAACCATGCTCTTCTTCACG
>JAESUK010000084.1 GCA_016763095.1 Alphaproteobacteria bacterium | reverse complement strand
TATGAAACTCTGCTGATTTGCTGATGGACAAGTGTAGCATTTCTTCCACTTAAAATGATCCAACGACTTTAGCATCCTGTCACTCAGACACAAGAGGTTTGTACGTATCACTTTATCTCCAAGGTTTTGTGTTTTAATAATATTAGCGAGTGCCTGTGCCCCACGACTTGAGAAAACACCAATCGTAAGATGCTGTTCTAAAATAATAGATAGGCGTACATCTTCGGGGAAGACATCAACAAATGAGGTATGGTATTGAATATGTTCTTGAAACGAAATATCAAGGGATTTACATACAGGTTCTAAATCATACTGTACGTCTCTTCCACGTAAAAAGAGAATATCTCTATATTGGTCACTATGCTCCTGAACATTTTTGATAAGGTTCGTCCCAGTCTCGAAGACAGAAAGAATATTGGTAAAGCCCTTATCCATCAGCGCGCTTTTAAGTGTTTCCCCAACACATAAAACTTGAACGTCCTTCTTTAAAGCAAGAGAGGCTATATTATTCAGAGCATGCTTGCTTGTTACAACCAATGTCCGAGGTATAAAATCAAGCTTTAAAGGACTGTCGTGATAGGTAACGGATAAAACGGGCGCATGCAGAGTATTAAAGCCCAATTTTTGAATATGCTTTAAAAATGCAGGTGTCGGGGGTGATGATTGTGTAAGAACGAGGATATTCATCCTAGTACACTATAGTGTTTAAATAAGAATGTCAGGATCAATCATGTCTTTTAGTTTAAGCCCAATTTCAAAGCCAAGCTTGTCTGCCGCTTGATCATTATGAATGCTTTGTGTTTCGCGTTCTGTCCAAATCTTTGTTCCGTCATGGCGCAATACCGACACAGTAAGAGAGAGGTCTGAGCCATCAAGTGTTGCACACGCCCCAATTGGCGTACGGCAAGAGCCGTTCAATGCACGAAGTGCGCCACGTTCAGCAGATGTTACCAAACCTGTGTCTACATCATGAATAGAGGAAAGAAGTTCGCGCATTTCTGTTTCCATTTCGCGGTACTCAATACCAATTGTACCTTGTCCGCAGGCTGGAAGCATTTCTTCAACAGAAAATATTTGAGTAATGGAATCTTTTTGCTGAATACGCTCAAGTCCAGAGGCGCTCAAAATTAAAGCATCAACGCGCCCATTTTGCATTTTATCAATACGAGTTGTAACATTTCCGCGAATATTAATAACGTTTAAATCAGGGCGTATGTGAAGAAGAAAAGATTTACGACGTACACTGGTTGAGCCAATGGTTGCGCCTTGTGGCAAATCATCAAAAGAAGAGTATTTTTCAGATACAAGCGCGTCTTCTGCTCCATCTCTTTTGAGATAATGCATCATCGTTAAGCCTTCAGGTAAGAAAGAAGGCATATCTTTCACAGAGTGAACACCAATATCAACTTGTTCATCCAAAATGGCGAGTTCAATTTCTTTGGCAAATAGTCCCTTACCACCATCCGTTTCAGAAAGAGGCTTTTCACCATGTTCTGGTTTCCAGTCGCCAGACGTTTCAATAACAATAATTTCGCTCTCAAGATCAGGGTGTGCGAGTTTAAGTGTGTCGCGAACAAGCTTAGCTTGTATGAGCGCCATCTTGCTACCACGTGTTCCAATGCGAATTTTTTGATTAATCATAATTAAAAACGTCTGTACTTATACTTAAAGCACAGGTCTATACGATCCTTATCAACATTGCAATGTAAGAATTATTCCTTGCGATTGAGGGGTGAATGTGGCACTTGTGTTTGAAATGAGAAAAGTTGTATTAGGAATAGAAACAAGTTGTGACGAAACTGCGGTTGCCGTTGTTACAAGTGACCGCGAGATCCTTTCTCACCACATTTATAGCCAAATTGAGACCCATAAAAAATATGGTGGCGTTGTTCCAGAGATCGCCGCGCGGGAACATTTGGATCGCCTTGATCATTTGATCAAAGAGGCAGTTTTTGATGCAAACCTATCTTATAATGACCTCTCGGCAGTTGCGGCAACAAGTGGACCTGGTTTAATCGGTGGGGTGATGATCGGTATGATGGCAGGAAAAACCATTTCAGCCACCTATGGTAAGCCGTTTATTGCGGTCAACCATCTTGCTGCGCATGTATTGACGCCACGTCTTACAGAAGACATTAAATTTCCTTATTTGGCATTACTTGTCTCAGGTGGGCATACCCAGTTCTTATTGGTGCGTGATGTTAATGATATGGTAGAATTGGGCACAACCATTGATGATGCCTTGGGCGAAGCTTTTGATAAGACCGCTAAAATGATGGGGCTACCTTACCCTGGTGGACCATACATAGAAAAGCTAGCAACCCAGTGTAAGAATCCTGCTCTTGCCTTAGAAAGCTTCCCGCTTCCAAAGCCTCTATATAAGAAGCAGGGATGTGATTTTTCCTTCTCAGGGTTAAAAACAGCAATATCTCGTTATATTCAGGCGGTGCCAGATGGGGCGCAGGGCGAGGGTATCTCACAAAAAGATGCCTGCAATTTGGCCTATGCTTTCCAAAATACCATTGTTGCAGTGCTAAAAGATCGCTTAAAAAACGCAATTATGATGGCACGCCAACAGTCAAAGACAGAGATCACACAAATGGTGATTGTCGGCGGAGTAGCTGCAAATCGTGCAATATACGATGGTATAAAGGAAATGGCATTACTAAGTGACTTAGAATGCGTAACTCCGCCCTTGAGCCTTTGCACGGATAACGGAGCCATGATTGCATGGGCGGGGATTGAACAGCTACAACAGGGAATATCGCATTCGTTGTCTTTCCCTGCACGCCCAAGATGGCCTCTTTCAAACCTTTCGCAAAATAATGCTCAAAACATCTCTCTTGGCATTTACAAGTAAACATTTTATGATGTCCATCCAGTTCAAAAAAGGAAAACAAGTAAATGACTGAAAAAGTAAATATTGGTGTATTGGGTGGCGGTGCCTGGGGCACAGCTTTGGCTCAGAATATAGCGCAATCTGAACGTGACGTCGTTCTATGGGCACGTGAAGAAGAAGTTGTGAAAAGCATCAATGAAAGTCATGAAAATGTTCTTTTCTTACCAACTATTCCATTGTCTGAACGCATCACTGCGACGTCTAACCTAGAAGAAGCAAGCAAATGCGACATTCTTTTGGTTGTGACACCTGCGCAGTTTGCACGTGATCTATTCAAAAGCATTGCACCCTTTACAAAAAAAGGTCAGCCAATTGTTATTTGTTCCAAGGGAATTGAGATCGAAACAGGAAAATTACTTTCTCAGGTCTTAGAAGAAGAAATTCCAGAAGCAATCTGTGCGGTTATGACAGGTCCAACATTCGCCACAGAAATTGCCCACGGGAAGCCAAGCGCAATGACGTTGGCAGTCAAAGATAAAGATACTGCGCGTGCACTGAGAGAAGTGTTGAGCACAAAAACATTGAGAACCTACATCACAGATGATGTGATAGGCGTTCAGCTTGCGGGTGCTGTGAAAAATGTGATCGCAATTGCCTCAGGAATCGTTCACGGTCTTGATTTCGGGGAAAGCGCGCGTGCTGCTCTTGTTACAAGAGGTTTGGCAGAAATGGGGCGTTTAGGCTCCGCCATGGGCGCACAGAAAGAAACTCTTATGGGGATGTGTGGTATTGGTGATCTGATGTTAACGGCATCAAGCCTGCAATCTCGTAACTTCTCTTTGGGTGTTCTTTTAGGAGAAGGTAAAACTTTGGATGAAATTCTCGAAAGTAGAAATTCAGTCACAGAAGGCGTACACACATCAAAAGCACTTATGACATTGGCTAAGAATAACGCGGTTGAAATGCCAATCGCAGAAGCTGTTTATAAATGTCTGAATAAGAATATCCCGATCAATGAAATCATTGATGAAATTCTTGAGCGCCCATTACCTTAGTCTTTTACAAGAGGCTTAGTAAATCCAAAATTCTGATTGAGAATGTCTTTAAGGCGAGCTGTTTCGTGCTCGTCTTGTAGCTGAAGCTGTAACTTTTGACATGCTTTGAGATCACTGATCGCGATTGTCTCTACGGTTGAATAAATTTCTAATGCTTCTTTATCAATGATTGAAAAATAGGCGCGCATTTCCTTTTTAGGCAATACGTCTTCAAGCGCAATGGTGCGGGTAAAGGCTCTATTTGCCTTTTTCATGATGGACTTAATGTCGCCGTTATAAAGCTTATAAGATTTCTTGATTTCTTTTTTAATCTCTGGCTGATTTTTCTTACAGGACGTTACCGCTTTTGTAACGGCGTCTTGTGTGTGTTCCACGGATTTAATCAGGCTATGCGCGGCAAGAAGGCGCCCAAACTTTTCTTTTCCAGCATCATCCAAACTTTCGTATATAGAGGCTGTTTTAAGCGCACCGTCGCTCTCTTCTGCCGCCATAGAGACAGCAGAAAGAGAAAGCACGAGAAGTGCAGTAAGGGAGAGTATGACGCGCATAAGGAGTGCTTAGCCTTTGCTCCACCAGCCCCGTTTTTTCTTCTTCGGAGCTTCGTTAACGGTTTCATAGTCTTTGTTGACTACAGGCTCAGGTGAAGGTGCTTTCTTTGTTTTTGCTACTGCTGTAACAATTTTGACCTCATCATTTTCTGATTTCTTAAGAGCTTCTTCTTTGGTAGGCTTGTTATCCTGATCCTTCGCAGACTCTTTAGACGTTTCTTTCGCAGGAGCTTTCTTACGAGGCGTGCGCTT
>JAESUK010000083.1 GCA_016763095.1 Alphaproteobacteria bacterium | reverse complement strand
ATGCGAGACGAATGCCTCTCGTACGGGTGATGAATATGCATCATGGCTGTACCAAGTCTTTCAAATATCTGGGTACAACTTCACGGATGTAACGGATGTAATTGTAAGCTCAGTTGTCCCTGATGCAAATTTCAACTTTAGAAACATGGCGCAACGCTATTTTGATTGTAAAAGCCTGTTTGTCTCAACTGAGAACGTCATTCCGAAAATTAAGATCAGCATTGATCAGCCACAACAAGCGGGTGCAGACTTACTTGTGAATGCAATTGCCTGCGCAAAGCATTATAGTGCAAACGCTATTATCGTTGATTTTGGAACGGCAACAACGCTGAGTGTCCTTACGGAGGAGGGTGGCTATAGCGGTGGCATTATTGCCCCAGGAATTAATTTGTCACTTGATGCATTGGTATCTGCAACAGCAAAACTTCCTAAAGTTGCTATTCAACAACCACCACATGTGAAGGGTACAAATACCGTCCATGCTATGCAGTCTGGAATTTTTGGGGCTATGTAAGTATGATAGAGGGGCTAATTGTTCGCTTGAAAGCAGAGATTAAAACCGATCCAAAGGTAATCGCCACAGGTGGTCTTGCTAATGTTTTCAGCGCACATATTGATGCAATTGAATGTGTCGATAAAGAATTGACCTTAAAAGGTCTCTTAGAAATTTATAAATCAGAAAAAGAAAAAATATGAAATTAGATCCTAACCAAATTCACTTTATTCCATACAAAGGATCTGAAGAGTTTGCATGTAATTTTAACTTCTACGCTTATAAAGGAAAATGGTTGATCATGGACTGCGGAATGGGGATTGCGAGCAAGCATTACCCAATGGTTGATCTTTTATTGCCTGACCCAACATTCATTGAAAAACGTAAAGATCAACTGGTTGGCTTGGTTGTAACCCATGCCCATGAAGACCATATTGGTGCGGTGCCGTATCTGTGGCCACGTTTAAAATGCCCTGTGTATTGCTCCCCATTTACAGCAGAAATTCTACGTCGAAAGATTAAAGAGTTTCCTGCATGTAAGAAGATGAAAATCACAGAAATAACAGCAGGATCAGACCTTGATCTTGATCCGTTTAAGTTAAGTTTTCTAGATATTACACACTCAGTGCTAGAGAATTTGTCGACCGCCATTAAAACGGACAAAGGCACAATCCTTCATACTGGGGATTGGAACCTTGATCCTAACCCACCTCTCGGTAAGGCGACGGATGGCGAGAAATTTAAAGAGATGTGCAAGGATGGTGTTCTTGCCTATGTTGGAGATTCCACCAATGCCCAAAAAGTTGGCTTTACACCAAGTGAAGAAGAGGTCAGCAAAGGTTTGATTGAAATCTTCAAACAACAAAAACAACGCATCGCGATTACCACATTTTCTTCAAATGTTGGACGGCTATATTCAATTGCCAAAGCGGCGGAAGCGGTTGGGCGTAAAGTGGTTGTTGTCGGGCGATCCATGAATAATATGATTGGTGCCGCCAAAAAATGCGGATATTTAAATGATGTACCTGCATTTCTACCACCTGAAGCGTTTAAAAAAATTCCAAGAGACAAGATTGTTTTGATTACGACAGGCTCACAAGGTGAAGCGCGCGCGGCGTTGTCTCGTATTGCACAAGGTGAGTTTAGAGGTGTTAAGTTGGACGCGGGTGATACCGTAGTGTTCTCCTCATGGAAAATTCCAGGGAATGAAAAAGAGATCAACGCCATTCAAAATAAATTTGTGGCGGCGGGTATACATGTCGTAACCAACGGTAATTGTGGGGATCACCTCGTGCATACGTCAGGGCATCCTTGCCAAGACGAACTACGAAGCATGCTGTCATGGAGCAAACCCCATATCGCAATCCCTGTGCATGGAGAACGTATCATGCTTGATGCCCACGGTGCATTGGCGCAGGAATGCGGTGTCCCTCATGTGATCGTACCGCAGAATGGTTCTGTAATATGCTTGGATAGGAATAATCCGCGTGTGATTGATACAATAGAAACTAAGTTTCTTGGTGTTGAGCCTCGTCGTGTGATTGAGCTTGCCAGTACGGCCTTGTCTGCGCGTCGTAAGTTGCAATACACGGGTGTTGCGTTCATTTCTATGGTAATTGATAAGAAGAACAAGTTGATTGATGATCCTCAAATTGACATGGTCGGCTTGGAAGATCATGGCACGCCTGCGGAAGAACTGATGTTCAATGAACTGTACGGTGAGATAGAAACAACTTTGCTCGACACGAACAATAACGATCTGGATGCGATTGAAGAAGAGGTCAGAATTGTTATTCGACGTTTGCTGACGCACCGTTATGGATTTAAACCTAATGTTGTTATTCACGTTTATAGAGGGTAAACACGCATGGGAATATTCACAGGCATAATCGTATATCTAATGCTCTATTGGCTCTCTCTCTTCTGGGTGTTGCCTTGGGGGAATAAGCCCATTGGGACAACAGAAGGTGGTAAAGCGGTTGCTTCTGCACCTGAAAACCCAAGAATTTTAAAGAAGTTTATGATCACGGCTGTTCTTGCCGCTGTACTTTGGTTGATTGTGTACTACCTAATTGATATCAAGCTGTTTGATTTCCAAGAAATGGCACAACAAATGCGTGAGGAAGATTTGAAATGAGAATATTATTTGCTCTCGCTCTTTTATGTTCTTTTGTGCCATCCGTTGCATGGGCTGGAACAAATGCCTTGTGTAAAAATACATCTATAAGTCATATTCCCATTGATGATGTGACATATCGCCCGTCGCCAAATGTTGTGCCCGCCGATTTAAACCCAAGCCCATTTGAAATAGGCGATATAGAAATTCCATTGACCAATTATTTAGCTGAAGCCCTTAATTTAACCGTGCCGATCACATCTTCTAAGCTCGAAAGCATAAAGGTAAAGCAAGATGGCCGGGTTATATATAGGGGCAGAGATATTTCAGATAAAGCGCAAGCTGTCTGTCAGAAAAGTATAAAGCCAAAAGCGTTTAAAAAGGCGAAGATCACGCCATCAAAAACATCTAAAAAAATACCATCAAAAATAATTGTGGCGAAACCCGCAAAACAACATGGACAGACAAGTGTCGAAACCGTAAAGTCGATACCGCTTGAACCTCTAGTACAAGCGAAAGAACAAGAAACAGAAGACACTATATACGGTGGCTTTGGACAAGATCATATCAACGGATACTATAACGAATAGAAAGAATACCATGCGTCTCTCACAATATTTTCTACCAACACTTAAAGAAGACCCTAAAGAAGCAGAAATAGCCTCACATCGCTTTATGCTTCGTGCAGGAATGATTAAACAAAATGGTGCGGGGATATACACATGGTTGCCGATGGGGCTTCGGGTGTTGCGCAAGATTGAAAATCTCGTGCGTTACCATCAAGACAGCGTAGGCGCACATGAATGTTTGATGCCCACCATACAATCCGCGGATTTGTGGAAAGAAAGTGGACGTTATGACGCATACGGAAAAGAAATGCTCCGCATCACTGACCGTCATGATCGCGAAATGCTCTACGGACCAACAAACGAAGAAATGATCACGGATGTTTTCCGTTCGTACATCAAGTCATACAAAGATTTGCCTAAAAATCTGTACCACATCCAATGGAAATTCAGAGATGAAATCCGTCCTCGTTTTGGCGTGATGCGCGGACGTGAATTTCTAATGAAAGATGCATATTCTTTTGACCTTACAAAAGAAGATGCCGTGTATTCATATCAGAAAATGTTCTTGGCATACTTGAAAACATACACGTCTCTTGGTTTACGCGTTATTCCGATGAAGGCTGATACAGGACCAATTGGCGGAGATTTAAGCCATGAGTTCATTTTGTTGGCGGAGACCGGCGAGAGCGAAGTTTACGTTGATGAAAAATGGATGGATATGGATCTGTCTGGAAAAGACGTGTTTTATAAAAGCCGTGGACAGCTTGATAAGTTCTTCAAAGAAATGACAAGCGTATATGCCGCAACCGATGAAACACATGACGGTGTTGGCGCACCCGCTAATCTCGTGAAAACGCGAGGTATTGAAGTTGGACACATCTTCTACTTTGGTACTAAATATTCTGAGAGCATGAAAGCTCTGGTTCAGAATAAAGAAGGAAAAACTGTCCCTGTTGAAATGGGTTCATATGGAATTGGTGTCTCTCGCCTTGTTGGCGCGATCATTGAAGCCAATCATGATGACGCAGGAATTAAATGGCCAGCTTCCGTTGCGCCGTACAATGTTGGAATCATTAACCTTAAGGTGTCTGATGAAGAAACAACCTGTGTTTGTGAAGAATTATACAAAAACCTACAGGCTGCAAACGTTGATGTGCTTTATGATGACCGTGATACAAATGCAGGCGGTAAGTTTGCTGATATGGATCTAATAGGCTTGCCTTGGCAAGTGATTGTTGGACCGCGTGGACTTAAAAGCGGTGTTGTTGAACTAAAAAAACGTGCAACAGGCGAAAAACACGAAGTATCCTTGGAAAGCGTTATGAATACACTGACAACAGATATCAAAGATATAACACAAGGTTTCTAATGTTTTCACCCTTTGAAAGATTGATCGCATTTCGGTATTTACGCGCACGCAAGCAAGAAGGCTTCGTCTCGGTGATTGCTGGCTTCTCATTTTTTGGGATAATGCTTGGCGTTGCAACACTGATCATTGTGATGTCTGTCATGAACGGGTTTAGGCAGGAATTGTTTACACGTATTCTTGGTTTAAACGGTCACATGAATGTCTATGTCGCGGGCTCTTCAATCAATGACTACAAAGCCCTTCAAACAAAGGTTGAAAAAGCCAAAGGCATTCAATCGGCTGTTCCTGTTATTGAAGGACAGGGTTTGTTGAATGTTGGAGGCGTATCAAGTGGTGTTCTTGTGCGCGGAATGACCTCGCATGACTTTATGATAAAAGAAGTCTTCTTGGATGGTATTGTTTCTGGTGATGTAATGGATTTTGTAGGCACTAAAATTGCTATTGGGAATAAAATGGCAGAAAAGTTCAATTTGTTCCTTGGAGATGAGGTCGTTATTCTTGCCCCAAAGGGAAAAGCGTCTCCGTTTGGTACGATCCCGCGCTCTCAACGCTTTAAGGTTGGTATTATCTTCGATGTCGGTATGTACGAGTATAATAGTGGCTTTGTCTTCATGCCCCTTGAGACGGCACGTAAGTTTTATCGCTTACCCCTTGGCAGCGCATCATATCTTGAGGTTGTTACAAAAGATATTAATGATCTTAATTATATAAAGCATAATCTTAACAAAGAACTTGAAGCAGGAATTTCGGTTTATGACTGGCGTGATGCGAATAGTTCGTTTGTAAATGCGCTAGAAGTTGAGCGAAATGTTATGTTTCTTATTCTTACGCTTATCATCATCATTGCCGCGTTTAATATCATATCAAGCATGATTATGTTGGTAAAGGACAAATCCTCAGACATAGGCATAATGAGAACAATTGGCGCGTCACGGCGCTCAATGCTCAAAATATTCATTCTGACGGGGGCAAGCATTGGCATATCTGGAACCATTGTCGGGGCAATACTTGGAACAGCCTTTGCACTGAACATTGAAACCATCCGTCAATGGCTAGAGGGCTTAACAGGAACGGAGCTGTTCTCAGCGGAAATATACTTCCTGTCTCAGTTGCCTGCTGTTGTGAATTGGAACGAGGTAACATCTATCATTCTAATGGCTGTTGTCCTCTCTGTCCTTGCTACATTGTATCCTGCGTGGCGCGCCGCGCGCATGAACCCTGTGGAGGCATTAACGTATGAGTAGTATTATTAAACTCGAGAACGTCTCTAAAATTTACGAGCAAGGTGGTAAAAAACTTACTGTTTTAGATAAGGCATCATTTGAAGTGAATGCGGGTGAAATTGTTGCCCTCGTTGGACCCAGTGGTTCAGGAAAATCAACACTCCTTCATATTGCAGGCTTGCTGGATTCCCCCTCTTCTGGGAAAATAATGATGAATGGACGTGATATAAGCACATGTAATGATGATCAACGCACAGAAATCCGTCGTCACATGATGGGGTTTGTGTACCAGTTTCATTATTTACAGCCAGAATTTTCCGCCCTTGAAAATGTTGTGCTTCCGCAAATGATCGCGGGTGTGAATAAGAAAGAGGCAACGAAGAAAGCAGGGCATTTACTTACCGATATGGGCTTATCTGATCGTGTGGAGCATCGCCCAGCAATGTTATCAGGTGGAGAACAGCAACGTGTAGCCATTGCCCGCGCCCTTGCAAATGATCCTCAACTCCTAATGGCGGACGAACCAACGGGTAACCTTGATCCGCAGACTTCTGATAAGGTGTTTAAGCTTCTTTTGGATAGAGTGGAATCTCAAAAAATTGGGGCATTAATAGCCACTCATAACATGGATTTGGCGCATCGTATGGATCGTATTTTAACAATCCGTGATGGAAAGATAACTGAATTCTAGGCGTTTAAAAGTAAGCCGGGAACGTTTGTCTGAGTAGTGTTTGGTCTTCGGTGTACCGTGCCGTTCAGTTCTTGTCCATGATCTACATATAAGCGGTGGCGTGTTACATCTTGTGTCTGCGCGCTCCAGTGTTGTGTATTTGGCTTTTGCCTGTAATGATGATTGCCTTCAGGTATTGCATCACAAAGTTTTAAAAACTCAGTGGATGGTCGGTTATAACTGCAAAGAATGCGTGTCATCATACCTATCTCATCATTAGCATCGTCATAATGCCAATCACTAAACCCTTCTTCTCTTCCATATTGAGTTCCCTCAATAAATAGATATGGCGCATGATCTTCTGTTTGAAGAAGATCCATTTTAATTTGAGTAGCTGCCAGTTGTTGATCCTGTGTTAGACCAAGATGAGGTAAAATGTCAGTAAAGGTTTCAAGTGTAAACTCATCGGACTCTTGTTGGGAAAGCTCTATATAATCAGAAAGTTTTTGTGCAACTCCGTTGTAATCACCTTTTAGTCTACGTGGTAGTACAAGAACATCATATTCCATGTGTTTGTTGAATTCAGCAGTAATAATACCGTGCATTGATTTTACAATTTTCAGTCCGTCATATCCGTTGGGGAGGTAGCTTAAATCTTTCATAGTGAGGTTATACGTTAGAGTATTACGTAAAGTCAATATTTTTGTAATATATGAGTAGTGGACAGGTTAGGGCTTTCCAAAGACTTTTCTTTGACACAATGGGGGCAATGCTTAAACTAGCGCCATGCCAGACGAAAAAAACCAAGATCAATTCATACATTTGCATGTCCATTCTGCATATTCACTTGCAGAGGGTGCAATCAAAGTAAAAGACCTTGTCAAAACATGCCAGAATAACAATATTCCCGCGATTGCAGTTACAGATACAAATAACATGTATGGAGCAATGGAATTTGCATCAGAAACGGCAAAGAGCGGTGTGCAAGCAATATTAGGTGTACAAGTCGTCGTCGGTGCAAGTGAAGAACAGCTCGTTCTATTGGTTCAATCTGAACAAGGCTATCGTAATATCTGTCGGCTCCTAAGTGATGCCTATATGGATGAAGATTCTGGGCAAGGCTTTAAAATTAATTTTGAAAATCTCAAAACATTTAGTGACGGTCTTATTTGTTTGTCTGGTGGCGTTGCAGGCGCGGTTGGTCAACGCTTACTCCATGGGCAAGATGAAGAAGCAAAGAAGTATCTTTTAAGTTTGAAAGAGATGTTTGGAGATCGTCTGTATATAGAACTACAACGTCACAATCTTGCGGAAGAAGATAGAATTGAAGATGCTCTAATTGAGCTAGCATATTCAGAGAACATTCCACTCGTTGCGACAAATAATGCATATTTTGGGAACAGAGCGATGCATGAAGCACATGACGCGCTACTCTGTATCGCCGATGGGCGTTATGTAACTGAAGACGAACGTCGTCGTGAAACCAAGGAACATTACTTTAAAAGTGCAGAGGAAATGTGTCAGCTGTTTTCTGATCTTCCCGAAGCAATTGCAAACACGACACAAATTGCAAAGCGGTGTCATTATCTTTTGAAAAAGGTTGACCCTATCCTGCCACCTTTTGAAACAGAAGGTAAGCGCACTGAGTATGAAGAGTTAAAAGATCAAACAAAAGCTGGTCTACAATGGAGACTAGAGCATTTTGTGTTCACCGAGGATACGGACGAGGCGGAGAAGAAAGAGCTTACCAAAACCTACTTTGATCGTATGGATTACGAACTGGGCATTATTGAGAGCATGGGATTCCCTGGCTACTTCTTGATTGTCTCTGACTTTATCAAATGGTCAAAAGAACAAAATATTCCTGTTGGACCGGGGCGAGGATCAGGAGCGGGCTCTGTTGTTGCATGGTCTTTGAAAATTACCGACCTTGATCCTTTAAAGCTAAACCTTCTGTTTGAACGTTTTTTGAATCCTGAACGTATATCAATGCCCGACTTTGATATCGACTTTTGTCAGGATCGCCGTGACGAAGTTATTCGTTATGTGCAGGATAAATACGGACATGATCGCGTTGCCCAAATCATTACATTTGGAAAGCTTCAAGCACGTGCTGTTGTACGTGATGTTGGACGTGTTTTACAAGTGCCGTATCCTGTGGTGGATCGTATCGCGAAAATGATCCCAAATAATCCCGCCAATCCACTAACACTTGAAGAAGCGTTGGAGCAAGATCAAGAGTTGCGTAACGTACGCCATTCGGATGAAACTCATGACAAACTAATTACGATCGCGCTTCAACTTGAAGGTCTCTACAGACATGCATCAACCCATGCCGCGGGCTTGGTGATTGGTGATCGCGCATTACATGAATTATTGCCTTTATATCGTGATCCGCGTTCTGATATGCCTGTGACACAATATAATATGAAATATGTTGAGGACACAGGGCTTGTTAAGTTCGACTTCTTGGGCTTGAAGACAATGACTGTTGTTCAAAAATCAGTGGAGTTGATCAAAGATAAAGGCATCGATCTTGATATCCTTTATACAGATTTAGATGATAAGAAAACGTATGACCTTTTGTCTCGAGGGCATTCCACAGGCGTGTTTCAGCTAGAGAGTTCGGGAATGAAGGATGTCCTCAAAAAGCTCAAACCGAACCGTTTTGAAGATATTATAGCGCTTGTTGCCCTCTATCGACCTGGACCTATGGATAATATTCCGACCTATATTGCAATTAAAGACGGCAAAGAAGAAGCCGATTACATGCATCCACTTCTAAAGCCTGTGATTGAAGAAACCTTCGGGATTATGATCTATCAAGAGCAAGTAATGCAAGCGGCGCAAGTTCTTGGTGGCTATACACTTGGTGGTGCGGATATTCTCCGTCGAGCCATGGGGAAAAAGATTGTAGAGGAGATGGACAATCAACGTCAAATCTTTACATCAGGGGCTAATAAACTCCATGATGTGCCAGAAGAACAAGCGGACAAGATTTTTGATCAAATCGCAAAATTTGCGGGCTATGGGTTTAACAAGTCACATGCGGCAGCGTATGCTCTCATTGCATATTGGACGGCATGGTTAAAAGCTAACCATCCTGTTGAGTTTATGGCGGCATCCATGACCCTCGATTTGGGAAACACTGAAAAACTGGCAATCTTTAAGCATGAACTAGACCAGATGAATGTTAAAATTCTTCCGCCTGATATCAATAAATCTCAGGTCGTGTTCTCTGTGGAGGGGGATGCAATTCGTTATGCGCTCGCGGCACTTAAAGGTGTGGGTGAGAATGCTATGGCGTGTCTGATCGATGAAAGAAATAAAAACGGTGAATTCAAGTCACTGGACGATTTTATAACGCGTGTGGACTCAAAAACACTAAATAAACGCCAGGTTGAGCGTCTTGTCGCGGCAGGGGCTTTTGAAAGTCTCGTACCTAGTCGTTCCCAAGTCTATGCAAGTGTAGAGATGATGTTGGGACACGCCGCAAGATTGGCAGAAGAACGTGAAACAGGACAAAATAGTTTGTTTGGAGGTGATAGTTCAGATATCGACGCGCTACCACCGTTACCCACTGTTCCAACTTGGGATCCTTTGGAGAAACTTAGCTATGAATTTGAAGCTGTGGGGTTCTACTTATCTGCACACCCGCTAGACACCAAATTACAGCAATTTAAGCGCTTAAGAATCAAAACCTATATGGATATTGTAAATATTCTACAGGGAAAATCCTCAACACGTGAAAAAGTGGCAGGAGTCTTGATTAAGAAGCAAATTAAAGTGTCCGCAAAATCGGGCAATAAATATGCCTTCCTACAAATATCCGATACCTCGGGTATTTATGAGGCAATGGCATTTTCTGAAACCATCAGTAAGGCCAGTCAGTTGCTTGAGGTAGGTCGGTCGTTGTTGTTTACCATTGATGCTGAATACAAAGATGATCAGCTACGCTTGCTGGTACAAGATATTCTCCCGATGGAGGAAAACCTCGATCAAAAAATATCAGAAGTAAGGCTTGTTCTCACGGAAACGAAAGATGCAGGCAAGGTTGCTGAAATTCTAAAAGGACAGGTCGATGGAGGTCGGTCGCGTATCTTTATGAGCTTTGATATAGATAGTGATTTTGGTCCTAAACATATTGAAATGAAACTTCCTCATTTTTATGATTTTACGCAAGACGTGAGGCGTGCCCTCTATAAGGTTGAATCTGTTAAAGCAATCAATGAGCTGTAGACTATTTTTTTAAAAGCTTTTATAACTGTTTCAGGTCAAGCACATACACGAAAAGGCATAATAGCATGGTAAATATAGACGCATGGTCAGTATCAGAGCATGAATTCCCCCATGAGGGAAGCGCACAAGATAAGCTTGTTTTCTGTATTCGATATGCCCTTTTAGCACCCTCCATATACAATACACAGCCTTGGCAGTTTGAGGTGAAGGGCGCGGAATGTTGCCTTTATGCCGATCGACGTTATGCGCTCGCCGTTATTGATCCTGATGATCGTTCACTTATTATTGCGTGCTCAGCCGCGCTGTTTAACCTTCGCATGGCAATTCGTTACTTTGGATACTCTGAAGATGTGTCTTTTATTCCAGACGTAGAAAATGAAGACCTTCTTGCCATTGTTAAGTTTGGTGAAAAGGTTGAATCTGAAAATGATGAAGAACAGGACAAAGATATATTCAAAGTTGTCACTGCATTTGAAAAAAATCACTGTGCCTTTTTAGATAAAGCGGTTTCACAAGAAGATATAGATGACTTCAAAACAGCCTGTTCTGCGGAAGGGGCTTGGTTATATGTTTGTGACCAAAACGAAAAGAACCGTGTGGTTAATATGGTTGCAGAGGCTGATCGTATTCAGTCCATGACTAAGAATTTTAGGCGTGAGCTCTGTTTATGGACAGATAAGCGACGCGTAGATAGTAATGATGGACTGCCAAGTTACGGAATGGGTTTTTCCGCCATGATGAACCAATTCACACCTCATATTGTACGTAGATTTGCTGGGCCTGATAAAGAAGCGGTAACGGATGCAGACTTTGCGGAAAATGTACCGTTGCTGGCCATTTTGGGAACGGTTTCTGGCGGGGCTGTTGAGCGCATGATGACAGGACAAGCTTTAATGCGCCTATGTTTATTGGCACAATCAAAGGGGCTTTCTGTTTCAACTTTGAATCAGGTTTGTGAAGTTCCTGAAATGCGCTTAAGACTCCATGATGAAATTAACCAGCAAGGGCGTGCGCACATTATCCTGCGTTTTGGCTATGGTGGGAAAATTAAACACACGGCACGTAGACCTCTTGAATCCGTTTTGAAGGTGAACGGCATACCTTATGTAGCGCGTTCTTCTGAAAAGGTAAAAACCAGCCAAAAACGCAAATTTTGGCCATTTAAATAAGTTATTCTTGGTTTTATATTAGCTTTATCTTGACAGTTATATAATTTACACATAAAAAAGTACTCTGATTTTTGATAACATTAAATATTGTTTTATTATTATCTATAAACTTAGAGGGTAAACATGACGAATAATTCAGCTAAGCTTAAACTAGCTGATTTGAATGCAGATAATTTTTCTGGATTTAAGGAAATGGTTCTCCAGCAAGCAGATCATCATTTTTGTGACTATGTCGGCAGTGATGAAAAATTTTTAGCAGAAATAACCAATCCAGAATCACCTGCTCACGTAATGTTAGCGTGGAGTGAGGATAAAAACGATTCTGTTGGATATGTTCTCTACAATAAAATGTACACCTTAAAGGGCTCTGAGATCTATATAGAGGATATCATTACACGTGATATTTATAGAGGACTTGGTGTCGGTGGTTATTTTTTTGATCAGTTAAAGGCCTTGGCGAGAGAAGAATCACATACTGCCGTTTCGTGGGTTGTTGCACGAGACAACGTACATGCAATCCGGTTTTATGAAGAACGACAGAATGCAAAACCTCGCCATCATGTAGGTTATGACTGTACCGATTCATTACTAAAAAATGTGTTTAATGAGCATGGACAACAAACATCTAAGGTAATGCCATTAACAGAGAATCAAATTCCTGACCTCATGGGATGTGACTCTTATAAATTATCACCCAATCAGGCATCCTTTTTACGAAGCGCTATTAAGCAAGATCATGTGCACACATCCATCTCGCGCGATAGCAATGGAAAGCCACTTGCTATCCTTGTTGCCAACGCGAACTTTTCAAGTTTCAGAACAGTTTATGGATATAAAATTGAAGTTCTTGAGCTGACTGATAATAAAGCACAGGCAATCAATGCGTTTAAAGACCTTAGCACCGATTTATCGGAGGAAGCTGTAAGCATAGATCGCGATGGTCATATGGTGTTGTTTATTGATCCTACTTCCGAGGCTCAGCAAGAATTTGTTGAACATATTGATGGCGAGCCTTATAAAATGTCTGAACATGAAAATTCATTCCTTGATCTCTATGCTATTGACGCGGCTGTTATTTACGCAAACACACCTGAGCCAAAAGAGAGAGTGCCTTCAGAAACGGTACAGTTTTTTATTCCCCAAGTTCAACCTATTTACCGTTGACATGTTCGTTCTAGAATATAATGTTTTTCACAGGATTTTTTAAATAGGAAAGCACAATTTTAATGACACTTAAAACAGCAATATATAAGAATGAGGCAAGCCTAAACCATAATACTGGTAAGGGGCATCCTGAGAGCATTCTACGAATGAAAACGGTTTTTGACCAAATGGAAAGTGCTTTTCCTAAGGATGAAAACGAAAATATCCAGTGGGTTGATGCGAGTAAAGGGTCAGAGGCTGATGTTATCTTGGCACACGATCCCGCATATTTAACAAGTTTACTAGAGAGAACAGCATCTCTTAAAGATGGTGACGAACCTATTTGTATAGACGATGATACACGACTGTCATTTGGTTCTATAGACGCCGCACTCTTTGGTGTTGGTACGGCCTGTAGCGCCGTAGACGATATTTTAAATAAAAAATACCGTAACGGATTCTTCCTTACACGTCCTCCTGGACACCATGCTTTAAAAAGTACCTCAATGGGGTTTTGTTTGTTTGGGAATGTTGCGATTGCGGCAAAGCATGCCCTTAAGCAAGACGGGGTTAAAAAAGTTGCTATTATTGATTTTGATGTTCATCAAGGGAACGGAACAGAGGACTTGGTAAAGGATAACGCCGATATTTTGTTCTTCTCTATCCACCAAAGTGACATATGGCCATATCTTCACAACGAAGATAGAGGACCACACGGTATGATCTATAATATAGGTGTACCAAAGAAAAGTGATCCTAAGCTGTATCATCAAATTTTTGATGATAAAATAATTCCTGCATTAAATGACTGGGAGCCTGATTTTATTTTTATTTCCGCTGGCTTTGATGCACATAAGGAAGACCCTCCGGAAGATGTCCTTCTGAATGATGCTCCAGGTCAGCAAAATTTGTTAGAATCTGATTTTAGCTTAATGACGAAAAAACTTATGGATGCTGCTGACGAACATTGCGAAGGACGATTACTATCGTTTTTAGAAGGGGGCTACAATCCAGAAGTTCTGGCAAGGTGTTGTGTGGATCATACACAGACTTTGAGCTCTATAAAATAAACCGACATTTAAGCATTTTTTCCTTGCGAAACGCGCTGTTTTCCTGTTATATCCGCCTCAAGCAGTTATCAAGTTGTTTGATATTTGCAAAATCACATACAGATCAAGGCTGAGTTTACTCATTAAACTTATCCCTTCCGGTGCCAACTTTGGTTCCATGATTTGTAGAGGCATAACTGGAAAAGGAAAATATTATGGCTAAACCTCTATTTACAATGCGCGATCTTCTAGAAGCAGGCGTTCACTTCGGTCACCGAGCACGTCGTTGGAACCCTAAAATGCGTGAATACATCTTCGGTGTAAGAAATGGTATTCACATTATCGATTTAAAGCAAACAACACCTGCTCTTACAGAAGCTCTTAATGTTTTAAAAACAACAGCTGCAAAAGGCGGACGCATTCTTTTTGTTGGTACAAAAAGACAAGCACAAGAAAAAGTAGCTGATGCAGCTGCACGTTCTGGTCAATTCTACGTTAACCATCGTTGGTTGGGTGGAATGATGACAAACTGGAAAACAATTTCTAAATCCATCAAGCGTTTGAAAGATCTTGAAGTTCTTTTGGCAGAAGAAGGGTCTACACGTTCTAAGAAAGAACTTTTGATGTTGGATCGCGAACGTAACAAGCTTGATATGGCAATTGGTGGTATCCGTGATATGGGTGGTGCACCTGATGTTGTGTTCATTATTGACACAAACAAAGAGGATATTGCGATCAAAGAAGCAACAAAGCTAAACATTCCAATCATTGCTGTTATTGATAGTAATAGTAACCCAGATGGAATTACTTACCCAATTCCTGGTAACGATGATGCTATCCGTGCGATTGATCTTTATTGCGACCTTGCTGTTTCAAGTATCCTTGCGGGTGTTCAGGAACAATTGTCAAAAAGCAATGTTGATGCGGGCGCTGCTGAAAACATAGATGTAAAAGTACCTGCGGCAAAAGCAGTGAAAAAAGTATCTGTGAAAAAAGTAGAAGCAAAAAAAGAGAAAACAGAAGATGCTCCTAAAAAAGAAGCAAAAGCTGTAGAAGCAACTAAAAAAGCGGCGACAGCATAAGCTGTCGTTACTTTTTAACGCTATGAATGAATACAAATAAAAAGGACAGATGATGACACAAGTTACAGCATCAATGGTTAAAGAACTTCGAGGAGCAACTGGCGTTGGTATGATGGACGCTAAAAAAGCTTTGGTAGAAAATAATGGTGATATGGACGCAGCGGTCGATTGGCTTCGTACAAAAGGTATGGCAAAAGCAGCTAAAAAAGCTGGACGTATTGCGGCAGAGGGCTTGGTAGCAATATCAACAAACGATAATGGCACAACAGCTGCTGTCGTTGAGATTAACTCTGAGACAGATTTCGTTGCACGTAACGATATCTTCCAAACATTCGTTCGTACAGTTGCGGGTAGTGCTTTGGCTGTATCAAACGACACAGAGCTTAAAGCTGCTGATATGTCAGGAAAATCTATTGAACAAGCTTTGACAGATATGATCGCCAAAATTGGTGAAAATATGTCTTTGCGCCGTATGGAAAAACTAAGTGTTTCAAATGGTGTTGTTGCAAGCTACATGCATAACGCAGTTGCTGACAACCTCGGAAAAATTGGTGTATTGATTGCCTTAGAATCTGATGGAGATAAAGAAAAGCTTCAAGAGCTAGGACGTCAAATTGCAATGCATGTTGCTGCTGTGAAGCCTGAATGTTTGGATCAAGCAAGTGTTGATCCTGTAGCCCTTGAAAGAGAGCGTAACGTTCTTATCGAACAAGCACGTGAAAGTGGCAAGCCAGATAATATCATTGAAAAAATGATTGACGGACGTATGCGTAAATATTACGAGGAAATTTGTCTTATGGATCAGGCCTTCATTATGGATAATGAAAACAAAATATCTGATGTTGTTGCAAACGCAGCGAAAGAACTTGGTACGGCAGTTGAGCTTAGAGGTTATGTTCGCTATGCGCTTGGTGAAGGTATCGAAAAAGAAGAAGTTGATTTTGCAGCTGAAGTTGCAGCAACTGCGGCGACTGCCTAATCTTATAGATAGCTAATTACTAGAGAATAAGTTGAACAGCCGCATTGAATTATCATGCGGCTGTTTGTACAGTAGGTTGAATAAAAGAAAAAAGGAGATCATCACATGACGCAAACGGCACTTTCTCCAGATTCTAGTCAAAGTTCGAGTGAGGTATCTCCCATGACATATAAAACTACAAAGCCACTCTATAATCGTATTCTTTTTAAGGTCTCGGGTGAGGCGTTAATGGGGGACAAAGAATTTGGCTTAGACCCTGATACGGTTGATCGTATTGCTCAAGATATTAAAGAAGTTGTGGATGCAGGTATTCAAGTTTGTGTCACAGTTGGTGCAGGAAACATCTTCCGTGGTGTTTCAGGTGCAGCAAACGGTATGGACAGAACAACCGCGGACCATATGGGAATGCTGGGAATTGTTATAAATGCCCTTGCCCTTCAAAATGCGTTGGAAAATATTAATGTGGATTGTCGTGTACAATCCGCTATCGGTATGGACGAAATTTGCGAGCCATACATTCGCCGTCGTGCGATGCGTCACATGGACAAAGGTCGTGTTGTAATTTTTGCAGCAGGAACAGGAAATCCATACTTCACCTCAGATACGGCGGCAACGTTACGTGCGTCTGAGATGAACTGTGACTTGATTGCAAAAGGAACAAAGGTTGATGGTATTTATACCGCTGATCCGATGCTTGATAAAACGGCCACAAAATATGACACAATCACTTACATGGAGGTTCTTACAAAGGATTTACGTGTAATGGATGCCACGGCAATCTCACTTGCGCGCGAAAACAAAATACCAATTATGGTGTTCTCTATTCGTGATAAGCATAATTTTGTAAAAGTGATGCATGGTGAAGGTGTATATACGCTAGTTAAAGATTAATCCTTAAAATAGGAGAGTTTAAGATGAGTTATAGTGAAACAGATTTAAAACGCCGTATGGAAGGCGCTCTTGATAACCTTGGAAAAGAATTTTCAGGACTAAGAACTGGGCGTGCATCTACTGCGATGCTTGATCCCGTACAAGTTGATATGTATGGAAGCAAAATGCCGCTGAACCAAGTGGCAAACATAAATGCGCCAGAGCCAAGAATGCTAACGGTACAAGTTTGGGATGCAAATGCAGTGCAAAATGTTGAAAAAGCGATCCGTGATTCTGGCCTTGGTCTAAACCCACAAGCAGAAGGTGCTGTCATTCGTGTTCCTATTCCTGAATTAAACGAAGAACGCCGTACAGAGCTTGTAAAAGTTGCAAAAAACTATGCAGAGCAAACACGTATATCCGTTCGTAATATTCGTCGTGATGGTATGGATAGCCTTAAGAAGATGGAAAAAGAGAATGATATATCTGAAGATGAACAAAAACGTCTTTCTGATGATGTTCAAAAATTGACAGATTCTCAAATCAAAATTGTTGACCAACGTTTGGTTGATAAAGAAAAAGACATAATGACTGTCTAATTTAATGTCTGATAAAATGTTCAAAAATACACAAAATACAATAAAGCACATTGCAATCATTATGGATGGCAATGGGCGTTGGGCGAAGGCAAGGGGATTGCCACGCACTGCCGGGCACAAGCAGGGCGTTGAAGCTGCGCGTCGCGCGGTAAACGCTGCTGGCGATCTTAAAGTTCCATATCTTACTTTGTTTGGCTTTTCGACAGAAAATTGGAACAGACCAAAAGATGAAGTAAATGATTTAATGCATTTATTACGTTATTACTTAAAGTCAGAAACCGCCGACCTTCACAAAAATGGAGTTCAGCTTCGTGTTATAGGTCATCGCGCAGGCTTGGCAAAAGATATCGTAAAATTGATTGACAATGCTGAAAACCTTACAAGAGACAACACAAGCCTAACGCTGTGTATCGCGCTGAATTATGGTGGACGACAAGAAATTCTCCATACGACAAAACAATTGATTGAAGAACAGGTCGCCAAGGGTGAAGTGCTATCTCAAGATGAAATTGAAGAGGCGTTTTCTTCTCGCTTAATGACAGCAGGTCTTCCTGATCCTGATATCTTAATTCGGACAAGTGGAGAACAAAGAATTAGTAACTTCCTGCTATGGCAGTGTGCTTATACAGAGTTTGTCTTCATGGATACATTGTGGCCTGACTTCAAAAAAGACGATCTTATCAACGCAATCAGTGAATTTGAATCCCGTGACCGTCGCTATGGTGGTATAAAATCAACCAAAGTAAATAAAACATAAGTGATATGCGATGATGTCTATTCCTGACAATCTTAAAAAGCGCTTGTTAACCTTATTTGTTGGCGCTCCAATTGTAATTGGTCTTCTCTATATTGGTGGAATAACATTTAAAATCATGATGGCTGTGGCTATGTTCCTTGCCTTCTATGAATGGTTTTCCATGTCAAAGAAGTCTAGGCATTCCGTTATTCTCGCATTGTTTGGGGCTATTTATATTATAGTAGGATTTATTTCTATCTATATGCTCCGTCAATTCGATGAAGGGTTCGTCTTTGTCCTTCTCTTACTTCTATCTGTCTGGGGAAGTGACAGCGTTGCCTATATAGTGGGAAAAACCTTCAAAGGACCAAAGATGAGTCCAACAATCAGCCCAAATAAAACATGGTCGGGATATATTGGCGCGCTACTTGGCGCAAGCATTCCTTTTATAATCTATAATTCAGGTGATGATATTCTATTGTTCTTGATGCTCAGTGTAATAATAGGCATCGTTGGGCAATCTGGAGATTTAATGGTCTCTGCCTTAAAACGCCACGTTAAAGTTAAAGACACAGGCGCATTATTCCCTGGTCATGGTGGAATGCTGGATCGCATAGACGCACTTCTGCTTGTTGCACCCGTTCTTCTATTTGCCTTGCCCGTTATTTTTGAAAAAGTAGGAGGTTAGTATGGATAAAAGAACCATATCAGTCTTTGGCTCTACGGGCTCTGTCGGTAAAAGCACTGTAAAGCTGTTGCAACATCACAGCGATAGCGTGGATGTTGAGGTATTAACAGCATATAACAATGCTAAACTTCTTGCAAAACAAGCTATCGCCTTAAAGGCTAAATATGCGGTCATCGCGAATGAAGAAAAAAGTGATGAACTTAAAACACTCCTAAAAGACACATCAATAAAAGCTTTGGCAGGGCGACAAGCTTTGTTAGACATGGCGGCGCATTCCGTTGATTGGGTAATGATGGCGATTGTTGGCATGGCGGGTTTAGAACCAATTTTTAAAGCACTTCCAAATGGACGTTTTGTTGCGATTGCAAATAAAGAACCATTGGTGTCTGCTGGTGCACTCTTGATGTCACGCGCAAAGCAATATGGCACGACAATTCTTCCCGTGGACAGTGAACATAACGCTATATTTCAGGTTTTTGAAAATAATAACAGAGATGCTATTGAACGGATTATTCTAACCGCTTCTGGTGGTCCTTTCAGAGAATGGACAAAGGAACAGATTGAAGTTGCTACGCCTGAGCAAGCAGTTGCTCACCCCAATTGGTCAATGGGACCAAAGATATCCATAGACTGTGCAACCCTTATGAACAAGGGGTTGGAAGTTATTGAGGCTCACTATCTCTTTGAAATGCCTACGGAAAAAATTGACATTGTAATTCATCCGCAATCAATCATTCACTCTATGGTACAATATAACGATGGGTCTGTTCTTGCACAGATGGGCGCGCCCGACATGTCCACACCTATTGTAAATGCACTGGCATACCCCAAACGTATGGAAACATGTGGTCAAAAACTAGATATACAACAATTAGCTAACCTTACATTTTCTCCGCCAGATTTTGAAAAATTTCCTGCTCTAAAAATGGCGTATAATGCATTAAATGTAGGCGGAAATGCACCCTTGGTGTTAAATGCATCCAATGAGGTCGCTGTCGCGGCGTTTTTAAACGGTGAAATATCCTTCAAAGGAATTATAGAAGCTGTCTCCTCAGCACTGGAAAAAGACTATAAAAACACTATATCAACTCTTGAAGATATATTACTTTTAGATCAAACTGTGCGAAGTGATACATGCGCGCACATACTTAAAACATCCAATAATTTTAAACAAACAGGATAAACTACATGGAATCTTTTATAGAGCTATTTCAACTTATTTTAGAAAATATATGGCTTTATGGCGCGAGTTTCTTATTGGTACTAACCATTCTTGTTTTTGTCCATGAATGGGGACATTTCATCGTTGCGCGTATGTGTGGCGTTAAGGTTGAAGTATTCTCAATTGGCTTCGGAAAAGAAATCTGGGGGTGGACGGCTAAAAACGGAACACGTTGGAAATTTTCACTGATACCTCTTGGTGGCTATGTGAAGATGTTTGGTGATGCTGACCCCGCAAGTGCTGGACATGATGGCGACAAAGAATATTCTTCTGAAGAAAAAAGCGTTGCGTTCTTTGCGCAACCAATATGGAAGCGCTCTGCAATTGTATTTGCAGGACCTGCTATTAACTTTCTTTTTGCAATTGCTATTCTATCTGGCTTGTTTGGCACAATGGGAAAATATGAAACTCCGCCCGTTGTAACCGCTGTACAAATAGGAAGTTCTGCGGACTTAGCAGGTTTTAAGCCTCACGACTTAATTTTAGAAATAGATGGGCGTGAGGCGACACGGTTTGGGGATATAAGACGCTCTGTCGCGATCGCTCTTGATACAAAAATGACATTTGTTGTTGAGCGGAATGGCAATACAATTGAACTTTATCCAACGCCTGAGCGCGTTTCGTTCGAAGATAAGTTCGGTTTCAAACAAGAAATTGGGCGCATTGGCGTTCTTGGACCAAGTAATGGGATACTTATTGAGGGCATTACATCTATTGATGGTAAAAAAACAAACCCAGAGAACGTTGATGAAACCCGCGCTCTTCTACTTAAAAAAATTGGTACGCCGTTCAGAATTGGTTTAACGGGTGTAACAGAAGAAGGTGAATCATTACTGGTTGACCCTCGTATGAATAAAAATGAGGCAATGACGGATAGTGAAGATCCGTACTACGAAGCTCTTGTCCTTGCTGATGTTGTATCCCAAAGATATGTCGAGTTTACAACGCTTGAGGCCGTTGGCGTGGCAACGATTGAGACATGGCGCATAGTCAAGGATAGTCTCGGAGCTTTGGGGCAAATTGTCACAGGAACAAGAAGTGCCCAAGAGCTTGGCGGGGTTATTCGTATTGGTGCTGTCGCAGGTGATATGGCGGAAAGGGGCTGGATTGCCTTGATTACGTTTGCTGCCTTACTTTCCATTAACCTTGGCTTGATTAATCTCTTCCCCATCCCATTGTTGGATGGTGGACATTTGGCAATGTATGCAGT
>JAESUK010000082.1 GCA_016763095.1 Alphaproteobacteria bacterium | reverse complement strand
GTCTCTTTACAAAAGAATATGCGCGACCTTTTAGGGTTTGTGCGTATGGAGAATGCTGTTTTGATGGATCAAGGGAGATTGACACTTCGTGGTTTATATCTTCAAAAAATGATCTTATTAAAAGACCTCGAGGAGCAAGCAGAAGACCTTGTCCATGAGCGTTCAGATATTGATATTGCCGAATGTTTAATTCTTTTGAGCCAAGTGCAAAAAGAGTTGAAGGTGAATACGGTTCATCATCTTGAGGCACTTAAAAACAAAGCAAACTATCGCCATGATGATGATCTAAGTGATTTATTTGAAGGGCAAGCTGAACAAGAGGGAGGTTGGGCATGACTGTTTCACTTCTCGGGGGCTTACATCTTGCTTTTCGTGGGCTTCAAAACACAGAACAGCATATTAAAATCGCCGCGCAAAACATTACCAATGCAGACCGTGAGGGATATACGCGTAAAACATTTAGAGCGGATTACGTCACAGGGAACTTCGGAACCGTACCAATCGGTGGAACGGTGTATAGTGCCTTGAACGCGTCTCTTCTTGAAGGTGTTGTGGACGACACAACCAGTGTTGGAAAAAAGAACGTGATTGCAGAGTTCTTGGATGTTTATGTCCGTAGAGCAGGAAATGTAGTTTCAGATTTTTCTTTGACAAGTACGCTAAATGATTTGTTCTCGCACTTAGATTTACTTGCTGTTGCTCCAGAAAACAGAGCGCAAAAAGGTCAAATTGTGTCCGATGCGGAAGTGATCGCGTTGTATCTGAGAGACATGTCCGATGCCATTCAAAATCAAAGAACTGATGCAGAGTTAGAAATTGGTAAAACGATTGATCGTATAAACCAATCTCTTGAAGTTATTGCGGATATTAATGATAAGATTATCAGAACCTCTGGTAAAAACGCCGTGACCTTGACTGAGTACGAGGATCAACGAGCCCTAGAAATTCAAAAACTCTCTGAAGAAATAGAGATTACATTTTATTTGGACGATAGAAATAGAATGCAGATCTATCACCCAGGCGGGCAACCAATGTTGCTTTCGCGTGCTATTCCTCTACAGTTTAATCCTGCAGCAACCCTAACAAGTGCGATTAGTTTCCCTGCAAACCTTGATGACATTCAAATCAATGGGGTAAATAGCACCGCGCAAATTACAGGCGGAAAACTTGGCGGTCTTCTTGAACTTCGTGATGGAACGTTGGTTGAAGAGCAAGAAAAATTTGATGCTTTCGCAACTGAGTTAATGGATACGTTGAATGCTGTTTTAAACACTGGAGCGTCTCGTCCACCAAGAAATCAACTGATCGGTGAAGCTGGCTTTGGCGCGGCTGATCCATTTGGCGCAACAGGAATTGTAAGAATTGGAATAACCGATGATAGCGGTGTTGTGCAAAGTTTTACAGATGTCGATCTGACCGTATTTGCAACTGTTGGAGATGCTGTAACAGCACTGAATGCCCTCCCCGGAATTACGGCATCATTAGACCCTGATGGTCGTTTGGTTGTAGATTCTATTGATCCCACATTAGGTATTTCAATAAATGAAATGACTAGTGATGTCGGTGCAGATAACCGTGGATTCTCACATTTCTTTGGATTGAACAATATGTTCACAGGGTTAGGTGCAGAAGACATTCAAGTTGCTGAGTATTTACGAGATGACAGTGATCATCTTGCAATTGGTCAGCTCTCAGGTAGTGCGGGACTCGGAATCGGTGATATTGGAATTACAGTGGGTGATTCTACTGTTGTACAAGCACTATCCACGTCTTTAGATACAGCCGTATCTTTTAACGCAGCGGGAGATTTTTCCGCACAGAATGTATCGTTGAGAGTATATGCAGAGAGCATTATGTCGCGTGCGGCATTGAAGGGATCAATCGCTGCGAATGAATTGTCTGCGGCAGAAAGTATTCGCCAGCAAGGTGCTGATTTTATGAATAATGTGAGTGGCGTGAATATTGACGAGGAAACAGCAATTTTGCTTGAACTTGAAAGTCACTACCAAGCATCGGCTCATGTTATATCTGTGATTAGAGGGCTTCTAGAAGAGCTTATGAACGCAGTAAGATAGAAATAAAAAGGAAAGGATAAGAAAATGCCCGGTATAGTTACTCGTATTTCGACCTTTACATTTAGTAATCGATTGAACTCTGAAAACTTACGTATTCAGAGGGAAGCCAGTAATGCGCAGTTACAAATTGCCTCTGGTAAAAAGAGCCGAAGCTTTATTGGGATCAGTAATGATGTCCAAAGATTATTGAACTCAAAAAGCGATCTCGCGCGCATTACAACGCAAAATATTGTGGCTGCAACCGCACAATCTCGTATCAACCAGATGTTTAGCACAATGGGATCGATGCTTGATCTTGCAAATAATTTTTCACAAACGTTGGCGCAGAACGTAAGTAGTTTGGCTTCGCCAACAGATTTACAGGTCATCGCACAAAATTCAGAAGAAGCATTAGCATCACTATTGAACATTAATCTTGGTGGACGGTATTTATTTGCAGGATCGCAAGTTGATATTCCACCGGTGGATTTAACTGACCCGCTTTATACACCGCAAGTCGTACCGTCTGTTGCAAATACGTCATATTATCAAGGGGATAATATTGCACAAAATGTAACAATCGCAGATGGATATAATCTTGATTACGGTGTAACTGCAGATGATATTGGGTTTGAGAGATTACTCCGTGCCATGAACTTGGCTGCGAATAACCCAGCAGACCCCGCCGCAATTACAGAAGCACTACAGCTTGTGAGCTTGGCTATAGATGATATAGCGACGCAGAGAACGGATATATCTTCAAAAGCAACGTTGATTGATGCACGAGTGCAAAACAATCAAGATGAAGCAGCGCTTTTACAAGATATTATCTCAACACTTGAGGACACAGACCTTGCTGAGGCATCTATACGCCTTACGCAGTATGAAACACAGCTTGAAGCGTCATATGCCACCACAGCGCGTATCCTAAGGCTGAACCTCCACGACTTTATTAACTAGAGATGGCGGATAACGGTCTAAACACGGGAAGTGATGGAAAAACACGGTGTTGGTGGTGTGGCGATGACCCTCTCTACACGACGTATCATGATCAAGAGTGGGGCACACATGTCACGAGTGATGTAAGGCTCTTTGAAAAAACTTGTCTCGAAGGCTTTCAGGCAGGTCTAAGCTGGATCACAATTCTTCGTAAACGCGAGAACTTCAGAAAAGCTTTCCTAGACTTTGATTTCAATAAAATCGCGATGTTTACGCAACAGGATGTCGAGCGACTTCTACAAGATAAAGGGATTGTGCGTCACAGGGGCAAGATTGAAGCCACGATCAATAACGCTCAGTTAATGTCTAAGCTTATAAACGAGGAGGGATCGTTTTATGACTATGTTACAAAGTTCCGTTCAGACTCCCGTACAAAGCTTCTTTCGTACGACGAATTAATGAAAATTTCTGTCACTGAAGAATCAAAGGCACTTTCAAAAGATTTGAAAGCTCGTGGATTTAAGTTCGTTGGACCAACCACAATGTATGCTTTTATGCAGGCAATGGGGCTTGTAAATGATCATCTCGAGGGATGTGACTTTGCAAATCAATAGTGAGGCGGACGTTCATCGGCTGATGCTGGTCCATCAATGCTATCTTCAAGGTTTTGAATCTTATCGCCCGCTTTCCTAATGTGGAGCTTTAAGCGTTCTAGTTCTTTCCACTGCGCATTCACCATATCACTCAAATCTTGGATTTGCTGATCTTGTGAGGCAAGGGTCATTTCAATATTTTGTATTCTGTCGTCGGTCATAATCTATGTATACAAGACTTCTTAGAACAATGTCGAGGTCTGGGCGCTTTTTATAACCGCCTTCTTGATGAATACTTTGTATGATCATATCGTGCCCAATGACCATGATCGTTGGGTTAGGAATACCATAGTGCGGAGAGCCCTCGCGAATAGAAGTGTTAAGCAAGCCAAACGCCTTAATTGCTACTGATTTATTGTCTGATAGGAGAGGAAACGTAATTTTACGTTGATTTGAAAAACGCTCGAGACTTCCTACTGGATCATAGCTAAGGGCAACAACCTTATAGCCTTGTTTTTCAAAGTCCTTAACGCGTTTATTGATTTCAACAAGTTGTGCTTGGCAATAAGGGCACCAGTTTACAGAGCGTATGAAAAAGAGAACAAGTCCCTTTTCACCAGAAAGTGTATCAATGGATTGTATCGTGCCTGATTGATCGTTGAGGGATAAATTATGCGGAATCTTCTCACCAATATCCATGGCATAGACTGTGATCATGGAAGAAAATAAAATTAAAACGGCCAGAAATAAATTTAGGGATATGGTTTTCATTTTTTTATCTTTTCTTCTCGCTCTGAGGTCCGTTCGCAGGCCTTTTTCTTTGCTTTGTGTCGTTCCCACAAACCCATCCCAATGAAGGCAGGCGCAGCAATAAGGCAAACGGGGCAAACAATTCCTTGTGCAATGTTAAAGACAGCAAGACTTGTAATGCCTGCACCAGCCCCAAGCTTTAAGTTGGCATCTTTAAGCACCTCTTTGTCAGGGGTGTTATTATCTGTATCGGTAAGCTTTTTGTCCATGATGTAGTATTCGCCAAGAAGTGGGGCGAGGTTACAAAAGGTTATAGACAATCCATTATTTGTTGAATGGCGGCGAAGTCTTTCTTCGTCGCTCCCCATTTTCGTTCCTGTGTCGGGGCAATTCCATAAAAATCTTCGTTATAGATTTCAGATTTTAGTAAATCTTCCACGTGTGAAAGGTCAAAAAGGGTGGATGTGTCAAATTCCTTCGCCATAAACGCCATGGAAAGAACAATAGATCCCGTAATGGAGACAAGAAGTTGAAAGATTGTTAAAGAGTACAAATCAAGAGCTTTAATATAATCCGAAACGTGTTGATTGTTTTTGTCTGATTGTGTGATTGCGATAAGTGAGGTGGTTGTTTTTAAACGGTCACCTGTTTGCGTTTCAAACCAATCAACCCAAGGAGTCCAAGCCACATCTTGTCTCTTAACATAGCTTTCAGGCTGATCGGCACGATAGCAAATCATGTCAGTGTGTAGATAAGCGAGCGCTTGTCGTTCAATCTCTGCGCGTTCTTTGCCAACACGATCAATCGCTGTTGTTACAATTTGAGTGATGGGCATAGTGTCGGGCGTAATCTCGTCAACTTGAGCTCTCCATTCCTCAAGCATTAAGTTTGCAAGTGCTTCTGTTGGTGCGCAAAGTACTGTACCAAGCGGTGTTTTAATGCTCTTTCCGTCAAGGTCGACGGACCATCCAGATGGGTTTTGAGATGTAGAAACGAGAGTATAAAATCTTTTCATGAGAACTACGAAGCACAGCTGCTTTTCATTATGGCGTTTATATTAAGGGGCGATGATGGTTTGTCTTCTTGCGTATCTAACTTATTGAGAACATCTGAGAAGAAATCAAATTCAAACGGAGTGATTGGAAGGTTTTGACTTCCTGATGGTGTTCTAAATATGCCGTTCTCAATCTGAATCTTATAATCAGATATTTTATACTCAGCAACAAAACATTCAACGTTTTCTTGGGTGTTATGTGTGAAGGGAGACAAAGAAGAATCTGTATTTTTTCCTACCCCTGTAATGTACATATGGTCACTCTCATTGAAAACATGACCAGAAAAAGAGGACTCGCCAATATATAGAGTAAACGGAAACGACGATTTCACAGTATATTGACCATCGCCGTATGGGCTCCGACCAATAAGGTTTAACCCAACTTGAAGTTCTGCTTTATATGGTTGTGAAAACTGGAAAGAGAGATATGGAGCATTTTTCTCCTCATCAATGATTTTGATAGATGTGATTGATCTCATAACTTGATTGTTTTTGAGAAAATCCAAGTGACGAACATCTATGGAACGAAAAACTCCATTTTTCTTAACAATGAGAACCCCTGGAGCTCTAAAATCAAAATCCTGAATATTGATTTGTCTATCGTCAAACATACCATTTTTTAGAGCACTAAATTTAAGATGAAATTCAGGGAACAGCTCAAAAATATGTAGCTCACCAATATTTGTATTTTTTTGCGAGAGGTAAGAGATTGTTCTCTCTATCCCACTTTTTTGCGTGTCACTGTTTCCTTGAAGAAGGTTCAGAGATCCCACAAAAAGAAGGAACAGGGCAATAAAAAATAAGATAATCCGAATAGCCCACGTGACACACTTACCGAAAAATGTTTTAGGCTTTGGTGGGAGTGTGTCGTTGAATAAAACCATATATTTTAAATCTCTATATG
>JAESUK010000081.1 GCA_016763095.1 Alphaproteobacteria bacterium | reverse complement strand
GTTATCTCCTTCTTGACCACTTATATGCGGATGCATGGGGCAAATATAGAGTGCTTCTACTGCAAAAGCGGGCGGGATAAATGTAAATAGAAATATAATAAAAATATAGGCACGCATAAGTGCTCCTTTCTTAGGTGTTAGACCATTTAGAAAAGAGAGTGTTTAAACGCGAAAACGTTGTGTTGTAAGGATAATTTTCTGTGTTTCATGAGGAACACTAAAGGTGTCCGGTGGACCGCGAATGCTTTGGGTGTTGTTTGGTTGAAAGCCATATTCTGAAACAAGCTCAACCCAAGCATAATCCATAGATTCTATAGGTTGATCATTTGAAAAAGAACCACTTGCATCCTGTTGAAAGAGGTCTACACCCATACAGTCCAAAATAAGCATTACACCGTCATCAGTTGCGGTTTGATGGCACGGCATAGACTGTTCTGTAGCACTAGCTTTCATAGGACAATACGTCATTGCACACGCCAGAGAAGGCGTGAGCATAAGAAGCGTCATAAATCCTATAAATGCTTTTTTCATATCGTCCATAATACACTATTCGTCTTAAAAAGACATAAAGTTTCTTTTTTGTTTTAAATAGCCATGCTTTAAGGCGCTACAAGAAAAACGAGGAAATACCCACCAAAAATCAACCACATGAATAGAATTAACCCTAACCAAATTGGTTTCATTCCAACTCCTTTGAGGCGTTCCATATGTGTCTCCATACCTAGGGCGATCATGGCCATTGTAATAAGAGAATTATCAATTATATTAATGTATTGTACCGCGATGTTCGAAACTAAATTTAATGAATTAATGCCCGCCATTATAATAAATAAAATAGCAAACCATGGAATGTTGTTCTGGCCTTTATTCCCCGCCTTACTGCGGTATAAAAACACTCCTAAAACAATCAAGAAAGGCGCTAGCATCATTACACGGATCATCTTGACGATAATCGCTGTATTGCTCGTCTCTGGGTTGATCGCATTTCCGGCGGCAACAACATGTGCGACTTCGTGGATAGAGCCACCTATATATAACCCCATTTCTTGCGCGTTAAATGGTATAAGCCCTAATTTGTAAAATATTGGGTAGAGGCACATCGCGCTTGTTCCAAAGATAACGACAGTGGCAACGGCGACAGTGCTTTTCCATGGTTTTGATTTGAGAACACTTTCTGTGGCAAGGACTGCCGCAGCGCCACAAATCGCGGCTCCGGAAGCGATGAGAATGCTAAGTTCTCGATCAAGCTTTAATACTCTGATCCCTACGAACACTCCTATAATAAAGGTCAGAACTACCATTAAAACACTCACAATAATGCCGGAAACGCCCACTTCAAAGATATTCTGGAAAGTAATTCTAAACCCGTAGAGAATGATCCCCAGTCTTAAAATTATTTTTGTACAAAAATGAATGCCTTTTTCCCAGTTTTTTGGCATAGATTTTCGTATTGTATTTGCATATATGATGCCACCAAGCATGCCAATAATAAGGGGAGGCAGGGAAATGGCTTGAAAAAATGGAAGAATGGATAAGAGCGTAGCTGCTACAGCAAAAATCGCGACAAACAGGACACCTTTGATATTCTCTGAGATGATAGTGGTTATAGGCATGGGTAAAACACTTTATTGTTTCTTCGTTCATCGCGTGATGGTTAATACATAAAGGTACGAGGACCATTTGCGTTAAACTCGTTATATAAATTGCGTAGTTCAGTAACGGGTGTTCTATGGGAGTCTACTCTAAGATCAGGTAATCTTTTATTAGAGTGTGGGTGCACGTCACTATATATTTTAAGGGATGCAGATTTTGTGCCTCGCTCGTCTCCACCAATGCTCTCCCCTCTTTCTAGAGATAAGAGCAAGCGTTCCGCCATAGGTAGTTGACTGTTTACTTCGTATGTTTCAACCATTTTTCCTACGATATCAGAGTGATTTAGTATATTCCCCCCGACGACACAATTTTTTGAGATAATGGTTTCGTATATCGGATTGCAGGCATCCCCGCTATATGCGTCAAAATTACCGCCATGGTCGCATGCTAAATATTGACGCTGGGGACTGTTTTCATCTGCTGTGAGAGTAAGGTCAATGCTTTGGGAAATAGGAATGCCCTTCTGCAAAAAATCTAAAATAGATTCAGCTCCCTTGGGAAACACTTGCCCTTGAGCATGAACTAAGCCAACAGCTTTCCTATAAACTGGGATAATCCCTCCTATAGCTATTAAGTTACTCGCTACAGCAGATCCAAACAGTCCTTCTTCTTCATCAAATGCAATAATTGAAAATGACATTTATGAGGTACCAAGCTTCTTAGCAACATTTCCAAGATGCTCACTCCCTTGTTTTGCGAGTAATCTTATGACCTCGCTTCCATCAAATCCAACAGCTTTAATGAGGCCGAGTGGGTTTGTGATGAGCACTACTGTTTCACGAGGTTTTATAGATTCAAGAACAATACGGCCAGGTAGAAACAATCCTATTTCTGAGTTTTCGTTAAAGGCGGCGTTGGCCAATGGTGTGCTACTGACAGTTAAAATAGTGTAAGGTCGGAAGTCTCTTCCTATTTTTTCTTTAAATTTTACATCCATGTCGATGCGGGAGAGAACTTCAAAATCTTCGGATATGAGTGCTTCATTTACTAATGTAACGGCTTCTTCCATAGAGACAGAAAGAACGACTTTAAATGCAAGATCAGATTTTACCATTATGAAACCTACTATATAAAACAGTCTATAATTATAGATGAAAATATTATAGCATCTGGTGCATTATTGCCATCAAAAATATTGATAATTACAAGCGTGATAATGCCTATAGCCATTAAATTCATATGATTTCCTTCCTCTTCTGATGTTTCTATGCAATAAGCTCCTGAACAAAGGATGAGAGCTTATGCTAACTGTATCAAATTTAACCTATAAAGTTGGACACCGAACAATTCTAGAGGATTGTGGGGTGACCATTATGGATGGTTGGAAAGTAGGTGTCGTTGGGATAAACGGAGCAGGAAAATCAACACTGTTTAAGCTCATATCTGGTGATTTGCAAGCTGATGACGGGGTTATTAGTATGGCGGTGGAGCAACGCCTTGGAATGGTGCGTCAAGATATTCCAGAGACCGACACCTCCTTGATAGATTTAGTGCTTGAAGCAAACGAAGACATGGCGGCTTTGTGGAAAGCCACTGAGACAGAGACCGATCCTAATAAAATTGCGGAAATATATGAACAACTCGCGGCTATGGATGCTTATTCCGCTTCGGCGAAGGCCTCTCGGTTGCTTTCAGGATTGGGGTTTGAGGAACATCAGTTACAAGAACCTTTTTCTTCTTTTAGTGGTGGGTGGAGAATGCGCGTGGCTTTGGCCGCAGCGTTATTCGTAGAGCCTGAAATATTGCTGCTTGATGAACCAACCAACCATTTGGATCTTGAGGCAATTATGTGGCTAGAGACCTACTTAGCAAGTTACCCTCATACACTCCTAATTATTTCTCATGATCGTGAAGTGCTCAATAAGTGTATAGACCATGTTATACACGTAGATGATAAGAAGTTAACGCGCTACACAGGAAATTATGATGCGTTTGAACGTGAACGTGCTGAGAAACTTGGTCTTCAACAAAAAATGTTTGAAAAACAACAGGCACATCGCGCTCACATGCAAAAATTTGTAGATCGATTTAAGGCGCAAGCAAGTAAAGCCCGCCAAGCCCAGAGTCGTGTGAAGGCTTTGGAAAGAATGGACATAGTAGATGCCGTGATTGCGGATAGAGCGGTGCGCTTTACTTTTCCAAATCCTGCAAAAATTTCATCACCTATGTTGTCCATTAATAATGTTGATGTTGGGTATAAAGAAGGAGAACCTGTTCTTCGCCGTGTCTATGAAAGCATAGAGAAAGATGATCGTATTGCTATTCTCGGGGCTAACGGGAATGGAAAATCTACAATGATGAAGCTCATTGCTGGAAAACTAGATGTGATGGCAGGAGATGTTAATCGCTCAAGTAAATTGCGTATTGGATATTTTTCACAGCATCAAACAGAGGAACTGGATGTTAATTCTACGCCTTTTGAGGCCATGATGGATATGATGCGCACAAAAATCCCTGATGTCAAAGAACCAACTGTGCGCGCAAAATTAGGGGCATTTGGTTTTTCAAGAGATCTCGCGGACAATCTTATCTCTACATTAAGTGGGGGTGAAAAAGCTCGACTTCTTTTCGCTTTTATGAGTTTTGATGCACCGCATATGCTCCTTCTTGATGAACCAACAAATCACCTTGATATAGATGCAAGAGAAGCTTTAGTGCAGGCTTTAAATAACTATGAGGGGGCTATAATAATTGTTAGTCATGACCCTAATATGGTGGAACGTGTAGCGGATCGACTATGGTTGGTTAAGGACGGATCATGTGCTCGATTTGATGGTGATCTTGAGGATTATCGTAAATATACGATTCAGTCTCGACGGGATCAGAGGAAAGAAAAAAAGAGCCAGAAGGATAAGAAAAAAAATCTACCTAAAGCAGTCAAAAAGTCATCAAGCTCTTTGCAAAAGGATATTGCTAAGGTAGAACTCAAAATAGAGACTTTAACCAAGGGTAAGAATTCTTTGGAAAAAATTATGGCATCAACAGATTTCTATAATGAGTCGTCTTCAAAAATTGCGGATACCCAAGACCAATACAAAAAACTATCAAATGATTTGGATGTGTCAGAGGCCGCATGGTTGAAACTTCAAGAAGAGGTTGCGTAAGCCACGTCTATTCCTCTTGTTTTCATTTAAATGCGCTGAGTGTGGTTTTGTCACACAGTTTAATTGTTAATAATATTTCTAATTTTTATCTTTTAAGCGCGCCAAAACCTCAGAAATGTCAGAGGGTAGCTCCCCTTTGTCAATTTTCTTGAGTCTATGTGCTTTTACTACCTCTTCAAGATCTTTTGGGGATGGATCTTTTCCTAAAGATTTTAGTAATTTATCGCGTTCTTTTCCCATGTTTATACCTTATTTCATACGTGATGATTGAGTGGCTTGAATAATGGAGGCAGGCTTTGACTCATTATCTTCAAAGTGACCAGCTTGTATAAGCAATTCTTCTGCCCCATGTGTGGTTGCTTGATCGTTAAAATCGCTTCTGTATCGATTTTTCATCTCATTTAAAACATCAAATCCTTCACTTTTTGGTGTTAAATCATGTAATTGTTTGTCGAGATTGTTTACCATATCTTTTAGAAAAACAAGTGATTTGAATTCTGCAGACAAGTTACCTAAGTGAGGTTCCATTTGGTTAACGTTAGGCATTTTATCGTATAAGACGTCTAAGCGATCTCGTGGTGGTATGGACGCACACTCATGCCTGAATTCACTGACACATTCGCTTAGCTTTTCTCGTTTTTGCTGGAGGTGATAACCCGCTGTTTTATCATCTAGGTTCACTTCACTTGAATATGTAACTACACCAATACCATTAATGTTTCGCTCTACTTTAATGTCTCGTATATCTCCAAAAGTATGAATTCCTGATTTTTTGAGACTTTCTCTATTTTCTTTTGATTGATGCACACCGTTTTTTTCAAGGTATTTGAAGATATTCTCTTTCGAGAGTGCCTGCGTATTTTCTATTATCTTCTCTTCAATTCGTAAAACGACTTGCGGATCAATAACTCTAGGTCCTTCTGAGGTTTCGATCTGAGGCTTAAGAACCATGTGGAATTCAGCACCCCCGTAGTGTGCTATCTGGTAGTCTCCAACCTGAAAACCTTCGCTCTCTAAAGCGTTTAAAATGACACCTTCGTGCATTTCTCTAAGGACGACGTTAGCGCCGTCATGTCCTAATACATCATTTAGTCCACCTAGATTATGAAAGGCAACGCTTACTGTGTATGGGCAGAGCGCTAATTTTTGAGAATCATTTGCGTATATCTCAACCATTGCAGGCATATCATTTGGCATCCATGCTCCAGATGATGGGTCTGTCGGTGTTGTTCGACAAGCGTATGCATGTACGAGGCTATGTTGGTAATCATTTTCGAGCTCAACGCTTCTTCTCTCTAACTCAGATAATATTGCTTTTTCTTTACGCTCTGATGGGGTTGAAAAAGGGGCCCCCTCTACTGTTATGTTTTGAAGGAAATCAGGAGCTGTAGCCTCTACAGGATTAGTTCTGCAACTAATCATTTCAATGTTTTCCTGCACTAGATATATTTCACGCTGTTCCAAAGATGGACCGTTACCTGTTTTCAAAGACGCAAAGTGTGCTTGGCGCTGTTTTGAGATATATCTAGCTTCCTCAATGGCCTGGCTTACAGCGCTATCAATTGATTGATGCTCACCTTCTGGCCGAGTACTGGGGTCTTGAAAAACTTCACTAAACTCTATGCCTAGAGATATTTCATCGATTTCACCGAGGCGATATCGCCCCATGATGGTTTTTTGGTCTTTGATTTCGTTATCAGCATTTTGTACGGCCGTTGCTGGATCAATGCTGCGCATATCAACTATGGCTATAGCCGCGCCAAATCCATTGCTAAGCGGATCGTTAGGGCGTTTTAAATGAGCATGGTCATGCAACCCTAACTGCG
>JAESUK010000080.1 GCA_016763095.1 Alphaproteobacteria bacterium | reverse complement strand
GTGCGCTTACACGTTTGTCACGTAATGGTGACGGCGGATATGTCGGGCGCGTAATTAAAAAGATTGAGCGTACAGCCTCTGTGAACATCTTGGGTGTAGTTATACGCCAAGCAAAGAATTTCGTGCTGCGCCCGACCAGTAAAAAAGCAAGATTTGATTATGAAATTTTTGATACAGATCTAAAGGGTGCAAAAGACGGCGACATTGTGATGGCAGAAGTATTATCGTCACATACTGTGCGTCATAAGCGAGTCAAAGTGACGCAGATCATGGGAACAGAAAACGACCCAAGTGCTATTTCTTTGATTTCAATGTCTGAAAAAGATTTACGTGTTGAGTTACCTGCGGATGCGCTTGCACAAGCAAAGGGCTTGGTCGTGCCACCCGTTGGCAAACGTGAAGATTTACGCGCAATTCCTCTTGTGACCATTGATGGCGCAGATGCCCGTGACTTTGATGATGCCGTATTTACCGAACCTGATGGAAAAGGTGGTTTTCACATGATCGTTGCCATTGCAGATGTGGCGCATTACGTGAAGGCGGGAAAAGCAATTGATAAGGAAGCATGGACGAGAGGGAACTCAACATACTTCCCAGATCGCGTTCTGCCGATGTTGCCAGAAGAGCTTTCAAATAACCTATGTTCTTTGATGCCAAATGTTGAACGCGCCTGTCTTGCGGTTCATATGTGGATTGATGAAAAAGGACAGTTACAGCGTCAAAAATTTGTCAGAGGATTGATGAAATCCCATGCAAGGCTTACCTACGAACAAGTACAAGCGGCACAAGATGGTTTGGTTGATGAGTCAACTGACCTTTTAATGCAGGATGTGATCAAACCACTCTATGAGGCATATACGATTCTTTCGAAAGCCCGCCAAAAGCGTGGTGCATTGGATCTTGATATGCCAGAGCGTCAAATTATGATCAACAAAAAGGGTGTGATGACGGGTGTACAGCCACGTGAACGCCTTGATAGCCATAAATTGATTGAAGAGTTCATGGTTCTTGCCAATGTTGCCGCAGCAACAGCCCTTGAAGAAAAGCAAGCCCCATGTATGTACAGAATACATGATCGTCCGTCTGCTGAGAAATTGGATCGCTCACGTGACTTCCTTGCCAGTTTTGATTTATCGCTTCCAAGTGGGATCGCAAAACCAGCACAGCTGAATCAGCTTCTCATGAAGGCAAAGGGGCACGAATATTCACACCTCATAAGCCAAATGATTCTAAGAACCCAGTCTCAGGCAGTGTATTCTCCTGAGAATATTGGGCATTTTGGTTTGGCACTTCAGAAATATGCACATTTCACATCACCGATTCGTCGTTATGCCGATTTGATCGTCCACAGAAGCCTTATCCGAGCATATGGTCTTGGTGATGGTGGTATTGACGATGGTGACGTTGCACGTATCTCAGAGACGGCTGAGCACATCTCTACGACTGAACGAACATCTGCGGAAGCAGAAAGAAGTTCTGTCGATCGCTTTACGGCTTCATATCTGGAAAGCCGTATTGGCGCACAATTTACCGGCGTAATCAGCGGTGTTGCAAAATTTGGATTATTTGTACGCTTATCAGAAACGGGAGCAGATGGGCTTATCCCTGTGCGCACAATGCCAAAAGATTTCTACGTTCATGATGAAGAAGAGCATGCCTTAATCGGGCGTAAGGGGCGACGTGTCTTTCGCTTAGGCGCGCCTGTTAATGTAATCATCAAAGAAGCGAACATGATGACGGGAAGCTCGATATTTGAGCTTGTTGGGCATGAAGATGGAGCAGAGATTCCTGGCTTTAAAAGTAAAAGAAAACGAGGAAAATCATCAGGTAAGTCATCTTACAAAGATAAGCAAAGGGGACAGAAGAAGTTTGGCGCGAATAAAAAATTTGGAGCGCCTTCGGAGGGCGGTTTCAGTGGTCCTTCTTCAGGGAACTTTAAACGTTCTACGAAGGCAAAACCAAAAAGAGCACGTTAAACAACTCTTTTTCTTGACATTGCGTGAAAAAAAGTTATTTTCTGCATTCATTCTTAAGAAGATACTAGATTAAAGGTTAAAAAGATGGCTAAAAAAGGTCCAGTTACAAAAATTCGTTTAGTAAGCACAGGCGTTAGTGTTAAAGGTACACCAACAGGTTACACTTACTACATTTCAAAAAACCCACGTAATACAACGGATAAAATGAAATTCCGTAAATACGACCCACGTGCGGTTAATCCTGAAACAAAAAAACTTGGTTGCCATGTTCTTTTTGAAGAAAAGAAAATGCCTCCACACAAGAAGAACTAATAACATTCTTTTTAAATATAATGATCAAGGCCTTCTTCGCGGAGGCTTTTTTATGTCCAAACAAAATACATAGAATTTTAACGAAATCTGTATATTATAGTAACCTACTTGATTGAAAAAATGTTTAATTTGAGGGTCAAAAATAAAAAGGGGATACTCTATGGAACTGTTTGAACTATTACTACTACCAAGTCTTTTGTGTGGCTTAGCAGCATTCGTTTTTGGTTTTGTTTGGTATCATCCAAAGGTTATGGGGAAAAAATGGTGTGAGGCACGTAACAAAGACGCAGAAGAGCGCCGCCACAGTCTTTCTACAATCCCATTCTCTCTGAGCTTTATGCTGTGGCTTATTGCCGGGTTCTTTTATTCCTTCATTGCATGGAATTTTGAAATTACGGATTTGGGCGGTTTGATCTCACTTTCATGCTTGCTTTGGGTTGGGTTTGCAATGCCCCCAATCGTGATGGGCGCATTTTATACTGGCTACCCAATTAGAGCGGCCGCATTGGACAGCGCGTATCAACTTGGTGGATATTACATCTTCGCGCTTGTTACGGCTGGGATGCTCGCGATAGGCTAAATACCTAATCTTTTTTTAAGGTGGGTTACTCTGCTTTAAATTCAGCACGTTTCTTTTTCAGTTTCACGCGGATATGTGTTTCGCCTTCGCTTGCTTCATATTTTTCGTAATATTGTTGGTGGTATTCTTCCGCCAACCAAAATGGGTGGATCTCTAATGGAGAGACCTCTGTCACAATCTTTGTTGAGTTGTAATAGTCAGAGGCGTCAATCGTGGCAATAACATCTTCCGCAATCGTTTTCTCATCGGCATCGGTATAAAAGATAGCAGATCGGTACTGCGTGCCTCTGTCAACGCCCTGACGGTTAAGCTGTGTTGCGTCATGCCCTTTTGTTAGAAAGAATGTAATAAGTTTCTCGTAGCTGATCATCTCTGGGTTGTATGTCACTTCCACAACTTCCGTGTGTCCAGTTCTCCCGCTTGAGACTTGCTGATAGGTTGGCGAAGGCATATGCCCCCCTTGATACCCCGCTTGTGTGAACATAACACCCTCTAGAGCCCTTATTTGGCTCTCTAGGCACCAGAAGCATCCCCCTGCAAGGTAAGCTGTCGGAAGCGCTGTTGGTTTGTCTATTTGTACTGTTGAGCTGATAGGCATACTAACCCCTTTGCCTGTTGAGTTAAAAAGAGCGAGTCCCGCTATAAAAGTTATAATCAAACTATAGGTAATGTATTTCATTCCTGATATCCTTCTTTAACCCTCATCT
>JAESUK010000079.1 GCA_016763095.1 Alphaproteobacteria bacterium | reverse complement strand
CACGCAGGGAACTGCCGTAGGTTTCAATGCCCTGTTCCCCGTGGGTCCCCGCCCGTGAAGAACGGATATTCTCTTCCTGAGTAGGGAAAACGTCCACAATGAAAAAATCCTTCAGAACATAAAGGGTGCCGGGCACATCCACAATGATGCTTTTCAGGACGCCGTCCTGTTCTGTTTTGATCCAATCCACTGTTGCATTGACTTCAAGCGCGCTGGAAGGCGTATAACGTAATGACCCCCGCACCCCCTGCGTATCGATGTTGTTGCCTTTTTCGCCAGTGGTCAGGTTGGTATAAATACCGTCACGATTTTTCGAGACGAAGGCAACCCGTGCCGACAGTTTTTCATCTACCAGTGGTCCACTAACCGCCCCTTCCATATTAAGGCGGCCATAATTCCCGACATCTACCGACATAAGACTGGAAAGCTCATCTGTGGGTTTCCGAGTGATGATATTGATCGCCCCGCCAGTGGCATTTTTGCCGTAAAGTGTACCCTGCGGTCCACGAAGAACTTCCACCCGCTTCACATCAAAAAATGCCACATTGGCCGCTGCTTGGCGCGCAATATAGACATCATCCAGAAACACGGCCACGCCTGAGTCAGAGCTCAGATCTTCATTAGTCCGGCCAATGCCGCGGATGGTATAAAATTCCGATCCGGTGGATTCAGCAAAAATATGCAGGCCCGGAGTATATTGGGAAAGGTCTTCGGTACTACCAATTTGAAGGTTACTCAGAGTATCACCCTGCATTGCTGTGATAGAAATGGGCACTTTCTGAATACTGCTGGACCGGCGTTCGGCAGTGACGGTAATTTCATCAATACTGAAGCCTCCCTTTTTTTCCGCCGTAAGGGCGAAGGGTGTGAAAGAGAAAAATATAACGGATGTAAGAGTAGTTGTAGATAGATATTTAAACATAGTTAAGCCTCCCTGCTTGAAGTAAAATCCCTATTTACCACCCCATATATGCCAATTAATCAGCCATAGGGGTCGCTATTTTCGTGACAATTTTTGTCTGTTGTGACAACCATACTTTATGGTCGACAATATTCAATATACCATAAATGCGCTTAAATCAAGACAAAGTTAGACGCCATTTGCACGGCCTCACGCGATCAATGTCAAAAAAATCTATAGTAATAACCTGAGCATCTCTAGAGGTGGGAACCAAATTGGACTTACTTCGTAAAAGTGGTGGGTAATCCCCCCTCTAAATAAAGGTGATGGATTCAACGGGTCACTGCAACATACGATATTAATCTTAAAACAAAGAAGGATTACAACGTATGTACAAATCAGCGGCTATGGATGAGCATAAGAAAGTTATAATTTGGAATAAATGGAGAAGTGGTCATTCTATGGGTGAGATAGCACGAGCTCTTAATAAACCGCCTGCTACGGTTTTTTCTTATCTGCGCTATCATGGGGGCATTCAACCACAAAAAAGAGTTCGGCCACCTCTAACCTTATCTTTGGTAGAACGGGAAGAAATATCCAGAGGACTAGCCGCTGAGCATAGCATTCGATCTATTGCCAAGTCACTTGATCGCAGTGCGTCCACTATTAGTCGAGAGGTTCAAAAGAATGGAGGGCGCAAGCGCTACAGGGCTTTGATCGCCGACAAAAGGGCATGGAAACTTGGCAAGCGGCCAAAGCAATACCGCCTTGCAAGTAATATGAAGCTAAAAACCTTGGTTACAGGTAAACTGTCTCAGAATTGGTCACCCGAACAAATATCAGGCTGGCTAAAGCTGACATTTCCAGGTGATGGGAGCATGCATGTGTCTCATGAGACACTATATAAAAGTTTATTCATTCAAACCCGTGGCTTGTTTCGTAAGGAAATGCGTAATCATTTATTAAGGACAAAGCGGAAATTCAGGCATGCTAAGCATCACAAGGTGGGGTCCCGGGGTAAGATTATAGACGCAGTTTCTATTCGCGAGCGCCCAGCCATGGTAGAAGACCGGGCAGTGCCCGGGCACTGGGAGGGTGACCTGATTTGCGGAACTAGGAACAGCTATATTGCCACAGTCGTAGAACGTCAGTCCCGCTTCACCATCCTTGTGAAGGTGGAAGGGAAGACGACTGAAGCCGTTGTGTCAGCCCTATCTTACCAGATGAATAAGCTGCCCAACCTTTTAAAACAAAGCCTTACTTGGGATAGATGGACGGAATTAACCGCCCATAAAAAATTCTCACTCGCCACTAATATGGATATGTATTTTTGCGATCCGAGCAGCCCATGGCAACGAGGGACCAATGAAAATACAAATGGATTATTAAGGCAATATTTCCCCAAAGGAAGTTGCCTGTCTGGCTATTCACAAAGTGAACTTAATGATGTTGCAAATCAGCTAAATTCGCGTCCAAGAAAAACACTGGACTTCAAAACGCCAGCACATAAACTAAAGACGGTGTTGCAGTGACCCGTTGAATCCATCCCCCTTAAAAAGGGGGGTATTACCGTATCATGGATAAAAAGGAAAAATTATGAAATATCTACTTACTATTATCTTTGCGCTTGTAAGTAGTGATGCTTTTGCGGCTAAATTTGAAGAAACACGACATGTTAAACGTGTATTTACAGAAAGCAACAATATAGCAGGATTTTATACTGTTGAGGGCCTCCCTCAATGTGTATACGGGATAATGTATATTGATCTCTCAACGGATACAGGGCGGGCGTTATTTTCTATCGTTTTGACTGCAAAGTCACTTAATTGGGAAATCAGGCGAATGGACTACTATTTAACTAATGAAACCTACGGCACCCGATGCAATATCACCACAATTCACGCGGAATGAATTTGCGTTCAAAATTCGACGACTTGAGGGATCAATGGGGGATCAAAGGGGTCAGAGTCTGAGGTATCCCTACGAAATTGATTAATATTTTGCATTGGGGTTTTCCATCAGTGACTTTAAGGCGTTTTGGGCGGCTTGCCAGTGTTTCTTTTGAAATTTTAGGTTTTATCTCGATAAGCGCGCAACCCGATAAACTGACAGGACAGCACATTTCGACTTTTGATGGAATTGGCCTGATAGTGCCAATGTTTTCCGGCTTCTTTCACCGCCAGCCCAAGCCAAATGAGCAGATATTGCGCCATGGCGACAATGATCAACAAAACCTCCAGTCTTTTCATATTTCGGGTGCCGCAAGCATTCATCCGCAAGCCGGATTTTAGATCCCTGAAACTTTCTTCTATCTGCATTCGAGTGGCGTATATTCTGGCAATTTTCTTGGGCGAGGCGCTTTGTCGGCAAAGGGATGTGGCTAGCAACCAAGGTTCCTTTTCCCGCGCGGCGCTTCTGCGGGATGTCTTGCTGCGGCGCGCCCGTTCGCCGGTGGCGGTCTTGTCCTTACGGCCTTTCGTCCGTCGGCGCAGGACCACCATTCTGGTCATGATCTGAGATTTTTCGCCTAACCAATAATGCCCTAAATCTTTGGTCTTTTGAGCGGCAAATTGATAGAGAGCCTTGATCGGGAACCAGTTGCCATCTGTGGGGTCAGCGCCAAATTCTTCTGTAAGTTTTTGGCAGTGGGTTCGATTCCTTACCCGCCCCACATAGTCCCAATCAAGAGAACTTACCAGCTGAAACCAGGGAATGCGAAAGCCCGCATCGGTGACGATGATCGGCACGGCATGCTCTGGTAACAGGCGCTTCAATGCTGACATAACCGCGCGATGGATATGCGGTTTTCCTTTGGTATTAAGAGGGTGAATTTCTTCATATAACGTCAGGGAACGACCTTGTGACGCCAGTGACGCCCGCAGCAGAAAATGATCTTTTCGATCATCCATGTCAGACCAGTCAATATGAATGACCGGACGCTGCAACCGCCCCACCATCAAACTGGAAAGTCGCCAGTAAATGGATTTAATTTCCCGGTGAAATTTAACATTTCTGCACAGGCGGTCAATCCGTTTGATCCGATGCTTCTCCCGCGCCATGTTACTGATATTACGGCCCAATCCTGTAACCGAAAGCGACCCGCCACTCATCGCGCTCTCTATGGCTGCGAAAAAGCACGCTCGGCGAACTTTATGCATTGTGGGCGTGATACGGGATAAATAACTGGATAAAATCCGGGTGACATTCATGGCATAATCCTGTGACTTTTTCTGTTTGGCGATGGATAAAATTACTAAATGCCATGAATGTCGCCTAGGGGGCGTTCTCAATCATTTAAGCCAAATTACAGTAGCGGCGAGTTGTAGCATGGACAGATAGTTGCGTGCCAGTCGCTCATATCTTGTGGCGATACGCCGAAAGTTTTTGATTTT
>JAESUK010000078.1 GCA_016763095.1 Alphaproteobacteria bacterium | reverse complement strand
TATTTCTAATCAAGAACGAACCGCGAAAGAAACGGCTGAAAAAGAACAAAAAATTATTCGGCAGAATAGGGCGCTCAAAAAAGCCCTTGATGAAGAACGTAATAAATCATTCTTCAAAAAACTCTTTGGGTAGAGTAGGGGGCTTCCTAGCCTTCATCTACGATAAAATTCATTCCACACAACACAGAGATACATACCATGGTAATCATGCACGCCTGTGCACGCCTGCCTATTACGTAACTTATTAAAATAGAAGGAATAAGATTCCTTCATCATTTGACACTGCTCAATATTCACTGCTACGAATAAAGTATTCAAAATTTAAATATGGGGAAATGAGGATGAAAAAACTCACAATCGGTTTATTAGTTTTAATACTAGGGATTGGAGCGTTCGCTTACACAATGAATTACGTTTATGTATCAGGGACGTGGAAATACAAAATCACAGTAAATGTTGAAACGCCTGATGGTGTAAAATCTGGATCAACTATCCGTCAGTTATCTCATTCAGCATCATCTTTATACATTGATCTTCCAGATGTTGGGCGTGCACCAAAAGGAAAAGGTGAGGCTGTTGTTATTGATCTTGGCACAAAAGGAAAGCTTTTTGGCTTGGTCAGCACAAGCATGTATAGAGAGCTCTATGAAACATTTCCCTTTAGAGGTGGAAAAAAAATTGGTGACGGTATTCGTTATTACAATAGCTTGCCTATGGGTAAAAAAGGGGTGCTACCCCTTAGGGAATATCCCCGTTTTGTAATGTTCAAGGATGTGAATGACCCCACATCTGTAATGGCACTTAACCCTGATAATTTTTCTAAAATATTGGGTGATGGATATGGTTTAGAAAGTATAGAAATTGAAATTACTGATAAGCCATTGGTGTGGGGTGGCGTCGACGTTTATATATCACAGCTGGAAGATCCAGAGTTTTGGGTATGGAGGAAAAGCCTTAAATATAGCGATCCAAGAAAAATATCAGGAAACAATTTTAAGCGGGGAGCAGAATAATGATTGATCCAGAGCTTTTTAAAGCGGTCTTATCGATGGATTCTTATAATCGTGGTTATAATGAATCAATAATTTTATCAAGCGACGTAGATAATTATACTGGATATGCACAAATCATCTTTGATTCTGAGACCCTTGGTCTTGATGGTTCACAGAACAGGTTAGACGAAAATTCTAGCTTCTACGGTATCGCATACGACTTAGGAAGTGAAATTACGATTTCCTATCGAGGAACGGACAGCTCCCTTGATTCAGTTTACGGATATAAAACTAGTGTAGGAAATGCCAATAGTCCTCAAGCTCTTCTTGCCTATGATTTTTATAACGAAGTCGCAACAGCGAGTAATGGTGGAAATCCAATTGATCCACTAACCCCAGTAATATCCCTAACGGGGCATTCCCTTGGTGGTGGCTTGGCGGGGCTGATTGCATCAACATATCAAAAGTCTGCAGACATTTTTGATAATATGGCATTTGAAGCTGCCGCGGTAGATACCTTCAATGTTTCTGATGTTAATAACCCAAACTATAATGCAAATATTCATCAATCTGCTTATCTCGGGGGCACACCTTGGGGAACCTCAAATTCAAACATTGAAACAACATATATTGCTGGAGAATTTTTATTCCCCAACCGTTCTTTTCAATCAACGCTTCAAACACCATTAAGTTTAGGCCCGAATGTTGTATTGCCAAACGATTCTGGTTGGATAAACGTTGATAGACACTCAATGTCCTCTCTTGTCATTCGTCTATTTGCGGAAGAGACAGAAGTTGGGAGTAGTTCTCAATGGGAGCAAGCTGCACAGTATTTTTGGCCAGTTTTGTATGATGGGGAATTTGCAGTCGATATTATTGGAGGGAATACACAAAATATTCAAGGAAGCTCTTTAACTGCAGCACAAGGAGGAGACCTTAATAATTACGCTGATATTATTCGAACTACTCTTGCATATTCCGCCATTGATACTGGAGCGCTTGTGTTTGGTGATACTGGTATTCGGGCGCTATACAATGATGCAAATAATTTGGGGCAGGCATTAACAGCGGCGACAAACACGAGTATAGAGCTTTTTGCCACAGACATTAGTAAGTCTTTTGTACAGTTTTCAGGGATATTAGCGCTTAATAAAATAGAACAGGTGGATTTTGCGGAAGCTGTTAACGGTATTCTTGCCTATAACGATGAAGTAAACAATCAAAATTTAACAATCGACTTTACAGATAATCTCTGGGCTCAAGCGGGGGATGGTACTGTTCCTCCTATGCATGCTCGTGCAGATTTTATTGGAAAGATCATTCCTATCGGAAATGAAGTTCGCGGATACATGCAAACCTTATGGGGTGATAGCTCAGTGAATATATTTGATAACGTTGTTTTTGCATTAAACGATGCAGGTATAACAGATTACTCAAATACATCTACCTCACAGAATGTAACATTGTTTATTGGCGGAGCGGGTTCACAAACCGTTGTTGGTGCTACTGATAGCGGTAATTTGATTATCGGGAGTTCAGTTAACGATGATTTAACGGGTGGAAATGAAAACGATCTCCTTATTGGTGGAGCTGGGAATGATAGATTAGTTGGTGGTAAAGGTAATGATATTCTACTCGGGGGGGATGGAACAGACACCTTAGGCTATGAGAACCATATCTCTGGACTAGACGTTGATATTGTAGCTAAAACCATAACAGATAAATCACAAAATCCAGATACTGATACATTCGACAGTATCGAGAAAATAATTCTTTCTAGCCACGATGACACTGTTAAATTTACAACTTTGACATTAGAGGGAGATATAGAGCTTATTGGAGGAGGTCATGAGACTCCGCTAATCGGAGATATTCTTGATTTTTCTTCTATTACAGGCAGTGGCGTAACAGTTAATAATAACAGCGTCGTTAATGCAGGTGGTGAGTATGAAATCAAATTTAGTGGTTTTGAAACTCTTGTTGGAACGGCACAAAATGATGAGTTTAAAAACCTAGATACCGATTCAATCCTTATAACGGGAGCAGGGAACGACAGGATTGATGTCGCTAATTATATCTACGTTACAGACGCCTCCTTTGATGATCGCTTTACGTTATTTAATAAGACTCTCACTGGAGCACTAAAAAATGCAGAGTCTGAAAGTGCATGGGCTTATGGGAAGAACGGAGAACGGTATGGAATTAATCAAGTCGGTGACTTAATTATTGATGATCAAAACGGTAATCAAACGTTTGTTGCCAACTATCAGCAAACATTAGCTGGTGGATCAGGGAACACTGGTGGAATCTTTGTCGGAGAATTAGAAATCAAAGTTTGGCAATTCTTCCGCGAAGACGAAGGTACGATTAATGACATCTTGAACTCAATTGATGTGATCGGATTTATGAGTAAGGCTTATTCTGGGACAAATGTAATCACTGGAGAAGACCCTCTTGTCATTGATCTTGACGGTGACGGAATTGAACTTACAACAGAGAATTACGTCACAGGCAAGCATTTTGACTTAAACGGTGATGGCTTTGCTGAGCGTACAGGTTGGGTGTCTGGTGATGATGGACTGTTAGCTGTTGATGTGAACGGCAACGGTACGATTGATGATATCTCCGAACTATTCGGTGCCCCAGGCGTTAGTGGGTTTACTGCACTTGCAAGCTATGACAGCAATCTTGATGGTGTTGTCGATGCTCTTGATACAAACTTTAGTGATATCTTTGTTTGGCAGGATAGCAACGAAAATGCCATCACAGATGCAGGCGAACTAAAAACTCTCGCTGAACTCGGCATTGCATCCTTTGATGTAACACCAACCAACACAACCCCTTCAGATAATAACGGTCACACTGTGACAGAAACAGGGACTTATACGAAGACAGATACAACAACAGGAACGCTTGGTAATGTCATCTTTAAAACCAACGTTTTTGATAGTGAGTGGACAGGAAGCGTAACACTGACAGCAGGGGCTTTGGCGCTCCCTGAGATTAAAGGACACGGCACACTGACCTCTTTGCGTGAAGCCATGAGCCTTGATGGTGCACTTGAGACTACAGTCAACTCAATTATCAATGGCTTTACAACACCTGACCTCACAACGCTTCGCACGGCCGTCCTTCCTATCTTGGATGGCTGGGCTGCTGCCGTGAGTGTCCCTGCTGGATCTCCTGGATTACAAGCACGCTCAGATGTTCTCATGGTGGTTTCAACCTCTACGTCCCAAGGAGCAACGGTTGAAGACTTTGTGATTAAACGCTCTGATGCGCAAGGCGATTACTATGAGTTTGCCAGTGGTCGTGATGTAGTAGACGCACAAGACGTTGTGATCCCAAGACCAACACTCTCTCAAGTTACTACTCAAACATTAGGAGCTGGGGAGACATGGGAAACACTTAAAGGTGAAGAAATACAATTCCTTGAGCGTTGGCTCAATGTTCCAATTACTGTTGGAGAAGATAGCTTAAGTGGCGCAGCAAGTGTGAGTGCTGCAGGAGACATGCTTAATCTTGCATGGACACAGCTTAACCAATTGGTAGTGGGGATTGCCACACAAGGGGGCGCTCTAGCAAGCTTCTTTGATGGAATTGCATATAACCCTGAAACATCGGTTTATGAAGCAGTTGATAACCGTGAAGTTGCGCCAATGCTTGAAGAAATATTCACAGCGGCGCCTGGAACAGTCCAAGGAGATACAGATCATCTCGCTTTATGGAATCCTATCGTTAATGTTGTGGTAAATAGCTTTGAGCGTGGTGAAGGAATTTTGTCTGGAGGATATTTCTTCCAAAACATCGTGACCGCCTATGAAAATATAGGGTTAACAATTCCAATTGAGCAAGCTGGTGACCTGTTTGGTATTCCTGCAGGAATAATCTCTACGGCTTCTGGTACGACAACAGGAACAGATAACGAGGACATTTTCTACCTCACGACTGGAGATGATGTAGTTACTGGCGGAAAGGGAACAGATACTTACGTTCTCGGGCAAAACTTTGGAAATGACACAATTAACAATTACGAGAATACATTAGGGGCAGATACGTTTGATATTGTGCGTTTTGCACAGATCAACTCGACAGAAGTAACTTCTACGCGTGTTGGAAATGACATGATCATTTCTGTAGATGGCACAAGTGATGTCTTAACGCTAGCTGATCAGTTCGAGGGGCGCGCTCCAAATCTGTTTGGTGGCTATATTGAAGGATCAAATGGGGCATCACAAATTGTATTTTCAGACGGTGTTGTATGGGATCGCCGTGATATGGCAAAAGAAGTGTCACACCCAGATAACAGCAGTTTGAACCTGATTGGAACACGATCAAAAGATTATCTTGATGGCGGAGCAGGGGATGACATTTTACATGGTCGCGATGATGGAGATGTCTACATATACGGACTTAACTATGGAAATGATATTATTGATGAAACCGGACACTTAGATTTTCCTGGCGTAGATGCTGCGGCAGGAAATGTATTGCTAACAGCCCCTGATGTAGTTAATTTTAAAGATCTTAATATTGAAGATGTGACATTCTCTAAAGGGGCTTCTGATGACCTTATTATTACAGTTAATCAAACAGGTGAAACCCTTACTATAATTGGGCAAGACAACTTTTTCTATGGACTTCCTATTGGTGACCCACGCCTTGCACAAATTGAAGGTTTTTATTTTGCTGACGGCTATACAATTGGGGCTGATGAAGTTGCAGATCTTACACTGGAGCAAGCTAAAACCAATGGGAATGATACCATTCATGGCTTTAACCGTGATGATGTTCTCGATGGTGGGGCAGGAGATGACTATCTCTCCGGTGGAAACGATGCAGACACCTATATATTTGGTTTAGGGTACGGAAATGACACGATTGAAGATAAATACAGTAATATAGCAAGCAATTCAAACGATACAGTCTTGTTCTTGCCTGATGTTGATCCAACAACAGTATCTTTGTCGCGTATTGGTGGGTCAGATGATGTAACGTTTACCTTATCTGATGGAAGTACCTTAACAATTATAGACCAAGTCAATGATTTTGGAGCACTCGGGCAGTTTCTAGCCATTGAATCCTTTCAATTCCAAGATATAGCTCAAACAGTTTGGAATAAATCAGATATTAAAATCAAATTGCTAGATACTTATTCTACGAGTGGAAACGATACCATTTATGGCTTTGATGGAACAAATGACATTCTAGATGGCGGGGCTGGAGATGACCTTCTCTATGGCGGAGTCGATGGAGATGATACCTATATATTTGGAGCAGGCTATGGAAATGACATTATCAAAATGGAGACATATGGATCAGATACAGTTTTGTTCTTACCAGATGTAGATCCAACAACAGTATCTCTGTCGCGTACTGGTAATTCCGATGCTGTAACATTTACGTTAGCAGATGGAAGTACATTGACCATTGAGGACCAGTTTTCTCAAACATTTCCTGGTGAAATATGGTCTATAGAATCCTTTCAATTCCAAGATATAGCTCAAACAGTTTGGAATAAATCAGATATTAAAATCAAATTACTAGATACTTATTCTACGAGTGGGAACGATACCATTTATGGCTTTGATGGCTCGGCTGATATCCTTAATGGAGGGAGTGGAGACGATCTTTTATACGGCCTCAATGGAGGTGATACCTATATATTTGGAATTGGGTCTGGCCAAGATACCGTAAATGATTTTGCGCAAGCTTTTTCGGCTGGAACTGATAGAATTGAGTTTAGTGGCAGCCTTCTTCAAACTGATGTTTCTTTTTTACGCGATGGAGATGATATCATCATTTCTATTAATGGAGAGACAGACACACTTCGTGTTATAAACCAATTTGATAGTTTAAGCTTCTATCGTATTGAAGAGTACCATTTTTCAGATGGTTCTATTTTAGACGATACCGCTGTGCGTGACCTTGCTTCTATCGGGATATTAATTGAAGGCGATGAAGGCGACAACAACCCCTTAAACGGAACAGATGGAAGCGACACCATAAATGGGTATGGTGGGGATGATGTGCTCTATGGTGCATTGGGCAATGATGCTCTCTATGGTGGGGATGGAAATGACATCCTAGATGGAGAACTCGGAGATGATGCTCATTTCGGGGGGGGTGGGGATGATCTTCTTATTGGAAACACTGGAGCTGATACCTTCGATGGCGGAACAGGCATAGATACGCTTGATTTCACTTATTATTCAGGCACAGCTAATATCAACCTAGCAACTGAAGTAATTACATTTACTGTTAGCGGTAACACAGAATCTCTTGTTAATGTAGAAAACGTCATTGCTGGGAGTGGTGATAATATACTTACTGGTAGTGATACCGCCAACATACTTGATGGCGGGGCTGGGGATGATGCTCACTTTGGAGGAGCCGGAAACGATATTCTTATAGGAAATACTGGAGCTGATACCTTCGATGGCGGAACAGGCATAGATACACTTGAATTTACCTATGCAGGAAGCGATATAGCATTCAACCTCACGACTGAAGAAATCATATTTACAACTAATGATGTAGAAACCCTGGTGGGTGTAGAAAACATTATTGCAGGAAGCGGGAATAACACCATCACAGGAAGTAGCGTCACTAATGTTTTACATGGAGGTGACGGCAACGATACAATCTACGGTGAAGCAGGAAGTGATGTCCTCTATGGTGATAATGGGGATGATAATCTCTATGGTGGAACAGAACTCGATATTTTTGCTTTTGAAGACGGGTTCGGAAACGACACAGTTTACGACTTTGCGTCAGGTGAAACATTAGATATTTCTGCGATCTTATCGGTTCTTCAATTCTCAGACCTCACAATTGCCGCATCAGGTTCAGATAGTTTAATTACCGTTGGTAGTGAAGGAACAATTCTTGTTAAAAACGTAATAAATACCTATTGGTCAGCAAATGACTTTTCATTCTCGGCAATCACAGGAACATCCGCAGGTGAAACAATCTGGGGAACTGTGAATGATGACATCATTTATGGATTTGCGGGACAAGACTATCTAAGAGGGCTGGCAGGAAACGACACCATCTACGGAGGAGACGATAAAGACCGCCTCTATGGGTATGAAGGAGATGACACCTTAAACGGAGAGCTCGGAAATGATTATCTCTATGGTGATGTTGGAAACGATATTCTCTCCGGAGGTGACGGTGTTGATACGCTCCGTGGTCAAGAAGGCGCGGATACGCTCTATGGTGGATTAGGCAATGACAATCTTTATGGCGATGATGATGCTGGTGCCAGCGGATATGCGGGAGCTGGAGACGATACGCTCTATGGTGAAGACGGGAATGACAAACTCGTTGGAGGGGATGGCGTAGACACGCTCTATGGCGGAAACGGACTAGACACGCTCTATGGAAATGACGGAAACGACTTCCTCTACGGTGATGTTGGATATGACTTCCTATATGGTGGAGCAGGGGATGACTACATCGAAGGAAACGATGGAGAAGACACTGTCTTTGGTGGTGACGGCAACGATACAATCCTTGGCGGTGACTTCAAAGATACATTACGTGGAGAAGGCGGCAACGACATCATCTATGGTGGTGAGAATGCCTTCCGTGACACACTTGTTGGCGGTGACGGGGATGATATCCTCTACGGAGAAGGGGGCAGTGACTACCTCTATGGAGATGCTGGTAACGATACGCTCTATGGTGG
>JAESUK010000077.1 GCA_016763095.1 Alphaproteobacteria bacterium | reverse complement strand
CTGTTAGCGTCGTTTTACCATGGTCAACGTGACCAATTGTTCCAATATTCGCATGCGGTTTTGTCCGCACAAACTTTTCCTTAGACATTTTCTATTTCCTTTTTTTACAGTTTATTCCCGCATGGGACCATCATTTTTAAACGCGTTAAAAGTACTAGATCTACAAAATAAATCTAGCCCCCATTTAAGAAAATATCCGCCCTAAGTCAACAAAAATTAGTCATTAAGCAATAAATAACCTTGTCGAAGTTGCTTTTTCTTCTTAGGTGCGGTGAAATCTGGATTACTGACCTTCTTGACTGTCTCGGTATCAATAAGGAGGCAAAGCGTTTGATTGATAAGGTCTGCCATGTCTTTGGGAATGTTTGATATGGTGAGAGTAACCTCATTTTGGATAAAATTAATATCACGCGCAATGTCATCCACGGGAACCGATAAGGTCGGACAATGTGTTAGATTAGGCATGGCACCTTTGTAAACAAGGGTAATATAGTCTCCGTCATATCCCTCAATCCAATAAGATTTTTGATAAGCCTCATCCATTGTAATGGTTGCTTGATGATTTGGCGCATCATAGGTTGCCCCATTAATCGTAACAATAAAAGGCTCAGTAGCCGGTTGCGAAATATGTACGAAAGAGTCACTGATTGCTGGTAGATATATAGGTACAGAATAATCCATTAATTGATATCTTTTCTAGTTATGCTTCAACGCTTGTTGCATTGGCGCCTGTGCAATGTTTTTTAAATATTCCGCATGCCCAGAGCAAGGTACAGAGCGATAATGCCCTGTAGCGTTAGTACTATAAGAAAGCGTTTGGTGCTCTAAACCCAAGATGGCAGCGTGAATAGCGATGGATAGTTTTGTTTTCTGCATGATTGAGTGACTCTACCTATATAGATGATGCTCTTTTATGTACGCAGACAAATCATCATGGTCAATCATCAATCCTGATTTGATGTTTTTTCGAATCTCTGTCGAAGAGACATCAATATAGGGGTTATCAAGAAAGTGAACTCCTGATTTCTGTTTTAAAAGACGTTTTGGATCGCGACACATATAAGACTCATAATTCACAAAAGCAGGGCATTGATCATCCTGATAGGAGGAGCGGTTAAACAAAATCATTGGATAATTTTCAATGATGCGCTCATACCCTTCCCACAAATGAAAATGTTCTAAATTATCTGCACCCATCGCCCAGATAAATTTATGGTCTGGGTGTGCGGTTTCAATTTTAGGAAGAACATCAGCTGCAAGATGCGTTCCTGTTTTATATTCTGCGTCAGACATAATGAAAGGGCAGTCCGAATAATCCTGATTAAGGATATTGGACATCGCAATACGATGCTCAAGAGGTGCATAAATCGCAGGGTCTTTGTCAATATTGTGAGAAAACAAAAACCAGACCTCATGAATATCTAAGGTCTGGGTAATATGTTTGGCCATTTCAAAATGACCAATATGAGGAGGGTTAAAAGAGCCTCCAAAAAGCACTACATTTTTCATGGAGGGCTTTTTATGAGTCCTGAGTATAGGCTGAGGCATTCTTCGTGTCCTAGTCGTTATTCGGCAGCAACCGATCCATCAGAAGATTTTTTCTCGTCCACACCACCGATTTTCTTACGGTAGTTTCCAGAGAATGCATCTTCGCTGAATGTTTCTTCCCAAGTTCCTTCTGTTGAAGCTTTGGAATATTCAGTTGAACGGTTTTCAAAGAAATTCGTATGCTCTGCACCATTCAACATTTCATCCATCCAAGGAAGCGGGTTTTTCCCAATGTGATAAATTGGCTCAAGTCCAAGCTGTTGAAGACGACGATCACCAATGTAACGGATATATTTCTTAACATCTTCAGGTTTCATACCTTCAATTGGGCCCATTTCAAAACAAAGATCAATAAAGGCATCTTCATGGAGAACCGTTGTTTCACAGCACTCGGTAAGTTCTTTCTTCATTTCATCGTCCCAGATATCTGGGTTTTCATCAATGAATGTGTTGAAGAGTTTAATCATAGAAAGACAATGCAATGTTTCATCACGCACTGACCATGTGATGATTTGCCCCATACCCTTCATTTTATTGAAGCGTGGGAAGTTCATCAAGATCGCAAAAGAAGCGAACAGAGCAAGACCTTCTGTGAACGCACCAAACATCGCCATTGTTTTAGCAATATCACGACGAGAATCCATAGATACATTTTGAAGAATATCAAACTTGTCTCTCATCGCCTTATAATCAAGGAACGCTTCATATTCAGATTCAGGCATGCCGAGAGTATCAAGTAAATGAGAGTATGCAGCAATATGAACAGTTTCAATATTTGAGAACGCGGCTAACATCATTTGCACTTCAACAGGTCCAAATACGCGAGAGTAATGTTTCATGTAGCAGTTGTTCACTTCAACATCAGCTTGCGTAAAGAAGCGGAAAATTTGAGTGAGGAGGTTTATCTCCGCAGGTGTCAGTGATTTTTTCCAGTCACGAACATCTTCCGCCATTGGTACTTCTTCTGGCAACCAGTGAAGACGTTGTTGTGTCAGCCATGCTTCATAACACCATGGGTACAAAAACGGCTTATATAAATGGCGCTCCTGTAATAAAGGTGATTTTGCTTCTGTTACATCTTTTGAAAGTGCTTTATCCGCCATGGCTTTCGTCTCCTAATAAGTATTACTTTTAATGTTGCTGTTATGTTTAACCGATTCTCCTCAGAGTCCGAGTCTTTTTCGAAAAAACTTTCGACTCGTCCACAGTCCCTGAAAAGTAAGAAATATACACAAGATCATGTGCATTGAAAAAACAATACAACTATATGTTGATTTTTAATAGGCGTTTTATTCAGATTTTTCAAACCTACTGTGCATAGATTTCAACAGCAAGGTTAAAAGGATAAGAGCACCCGCCTGATGCAACGCTGCCAACGGAATCCAAACTTGTGTAAGAAGCGTGGATATCCCTAATCCAATTTGAAGGAAGATCATTCCGCTTAACGCCCAGCTTTTTACCCGAAGGGCATAGGCAAAGATCACTAAACCGCTAAGCATCGCAATCCAACGGTGAAAAAATTGTACAACAACAGGGTCGCTATGAAGTGTATTGTTTGCACCAACCTCGGTAGGAATCCATTCACCACCCATCATTGGCCATGTATTATAGACCATGCCACCATCAAGCCCCGCAACAAATGCGCCCCATATAATGGTTGTGAAAAGGAACCCTAAACTTACAAGCCCGTGGCGCTTGAGGCAGAAATTATCCCATGTCCATTTGGTTTGCCCCATTTTTAAATCAAGTGCCGTCCATACCAAACCCGTGAATAAGATCACGGCTAAGAACAGATGTGCCGCAAGGCGATAGTGAGAAACAGAAGGAACATCAATCAAGCCACTTTGTACCATGTACCAACCCATCACACCTTGCCCACCACCAAGGATGAACAAAAAGAACAAGCGTGCATGAAAGCCAGCGGGGATCATTTTACGTATCCAGAAATACAAAAGCGGAAGGGCATAGACCAATCCAATAGTACGTCCCCATAAACGATGAAACCATTCCCAGAAGAAAATTTTCTTGAAATCTCCAAGCGCCATCCATGAATGTTGCTGTGCAAATTCTGGGCTTTCTTTATATAGTGCAAATACCCGCAACCATTCCTCTTCATTGATAGGAGGGAGTGCTCCAATTAAAGGTCGCCACTCCACCATAGATAAGCCAGATTCAGTGAGGCGCGTAATCGCACCAATCACCGCCATGGCAAACACCATAAAGGCGGTAATGGATAGCCATATGACGATGTGTTTTCTATCTGTGGTCATTTTCACTTGATTTCCTATGCTGTTTTGTCTTCTATAGCTCGCATGGAACAAAATTACCACAAAACAGATGTTATTATTATAGGCGCGGGCCCTGTTGGGCTATTCGCAGTTTTTGAACTTG
>JAESUK010000076.1 GCA_016763095.1 Alphaproteobacteria bacterium | reverse complement strand
CTTGGATATGGTAAAAAAGTGTGGAAGAGGGACGCAAAACACAAACCACGTTTCGTTTTGCGTCGTTACCCAATTGTGGGGCGCGTTGTATTGAATCATGAGAGTTTTGAAAGTGCTTCGTTTATTAAGCAGGTTCTTGTTATCTTAGGTGGTCCAATCTTCAACGTTATTTTGGCATTTATTGTTATGTTTTTGGCATATTTCCTGATTGGTCAACCATCGCAACCGCCTGCGTTTACGGCGATTAAAGTTGGACAAGTTGCGCATCAAGCTGGTTTGATGGTGGATGACCGTGTGCTTACCCTTAATGGGGAGCCGGTTACGCGCTATGAGCAGGTTTCTGAGATTACATCTCGTGTTCCAGTTGAGGCTATTACATTAGAAATTCAGCGCGGAGAGGAATTCTTTGAGGTTGCTCTTACGCCGTTTGAAGATGAATATATCGACATTAAGGGGATAGAGAGATTGCACGGTATACTTGGTGTAATAGGAGATCATACGCCTATCAAATTGGAATCAATTACGCATATTAATGGTGTGGAAGCAGATGATGAAGATCATGCTAGGGAGTTGGCAATTGCTGCGTTCGATACGAATATTATTTTGCGGTTGGATACAGCGGATAATAGAGAGCATGATTATCAGACCATTATTCGATCGACGCTTAATCAGCATTTATTTGATGAAGATCATAAGCGCTATGAGGTGTTTTATTTAGGGGCGATAGCTGATAATTTTTATTATGATGTATCTTTTTTTAAGAGCGTCAGTCTGGCGTTTAAGACCACAATGACAATGTTTGTGGATATGGCGAAACTACCAACGCAAGTGTTCCCGATTGATGGCACGAAATTGAAACCGAAAACAATTGTGCTTGATGATGATATTGTGATCCGAAACTTTATGTTCCGCATTGCGTTCTTTATTGGCGTCATGTCCATTGTGATTGGGTTTATCAACCTTATTCCACTGCCCCATTTTGATGGCGGACAGCTTTTGTTGCTGTGTGCTGAGAAATGTTCCCGCAGTGCGTTAACGCCAAAGAGGCGTGCGATTATTATTATGGTGGCGCTGTTCTCTATGTATGGTGGACTTATGGTGGCAAACTTCAATAAGCTTCCGTTATACTTTGATGCGAAGATAGAGAATCTGTCTGAATGGCTCGAAGATTCTTAAGCTGACATGCAAGAGCTATAACCTAAAAAAATCTAAAAAATAAACGGATAAGGAGTTTTATGTCTGATCACCTCACTCATGAGAGTAAGGCGCGCGTTGCTGTGTTCTTGCCAAATGCTCTTGCCAAAGCGTTGTCGTCTTACCATGGATTTATGGAGGGTGAAATCCCAACGGATTCAAAAGGATTTGCGGCATATCATAGTGCGGCAAAGGTTGCGATTGCCCATGTTGAATTATTAATACCGCTTCGGTGTGTTCCAAAAGAAGAATCTGATGCGGCGCAGTTTTATAAGGAGCTCGAAATTGATGTCTTGGCGCGTACCTTGTGGGGTGAGGCGCGAAGCGAAGGTGTTCAGGGGATGGAAGCCGTTGCATGTGTTGTGTTAAACCGTGTTGAAGTTGCGCGGAAAATGGCGGGATATTGGTGGGGAAATAATACGATCCAAGTTTGCCAAAAAGCGTATCAGTTTAGTTGTTGGAATAAATCCGATCCTCAATATAGGCGAGTTATATCCGATCCTCAATATAGGCGAGTTATATCCGTGACAGAGAAAGATGTTTATTTTGCGACATGTATGCGTGTTGCACGGCGTGCGTTGTGGGCACTTATTGATGACCCAACAAATGGAGCGACGCATTACCATGGGGACTATGTGAATCCTGTATGGGCGGACATAAACAAGAAGACGAAAATTATTGGTCGTCATATTTTTTATAAATTAGTGGAGGTGTAAATGGCGGTTCAGTTATTGGCGCAAATCGGAATTCCTGTTTTGGTGAGAACGGTTGCAGAGGCGTTGAAACATATTGATCACCCCCCTTGCAAAGGGGGCTTCACGTGCATTGGGTGATCTGACTGAAGGGCTCAAGCGTGGGAATATTACGCCAGAGTAGATGAAGCAAGCACACGCGCATATTGAAAAAATTGCGGAGCTTGAAGCATCAGAGCGTAAAGTTGCTTTGGAGCAAATTAATCAATCGTTGCGGGAAGAGGTTGGGTCGGATGATGTTTATGTTCGACGCATGCGCCCGACATTTGGGTATTTAATTGCGATTACGTGGGCAGCGCAAATGTTAGCACTTGCATACGTTATTATTTTTGAAACGGAAAAAGCATCCATTGTTATTGAAGCAATGGAATCTCTAGGAACGATATGGGCCGTTGGTTTGTCGGTTTTGGGTGTTTATGTTTATAAGCGAAGTGAAGATAAAAAGTTGATTTCACGCAACTATAATGATAGGCTTGACTATGAAGTGTTGGACAAATCTGATCTAACTTCTAGGGTAGACGACACTATATGGCAATTGAACGACTAACTCATCATAACTGTTTAAGGAATATTGCCATGTACACCAATCCCCAAGAATTTAGAAACGCCGTTGTATTTTTTATTTTTTTAACCACGATTTTTGTTGGAAGCATTTATGGTGCGGCCGCATCTGCGGGTCCAATTGTTTTGGGCACAGAAATGAACACAAACGGTTTGGTTGAATATTTATGCCTTGGTATGGGGTGTGAAACCCTATAATCGCGCAATCTATTATTTACTAGAAATGTTCTTTGACTTGTCTGTTGTGAACAGAGCAATAAATAAGCCTGAATATATGATCAAGACTGCGCCAATAAGTGCAGATGTTGATGGCACATGTTCAAAGATGAAATATCCAAAGATAATTCCCCAAATCATTTGGGTGTAATGGTACGGTGCGACGGTGCTCACACTGCTTGCTTTTGTGAAGCCTATTACACATCCTACTTGTCCGATGAAGACGCATACACCACTGATGAATAGGATTATCCATTGTGGGTCGGTTGGAATTTTGTAGTTATAAATTGCAAAGGGCATATATGCGAATGTGAGGGCAATGGCGGGATAGAAAGATAGTGCATATACCGAACGACAGTGTTTTACCTTTCTTGTCATGATCGTGAACCCTGTCATACCAATAACAGCAAGAAGTGCGTATAAGAAACCATCCCATTGTTGGGCAATTTGTCCTTGAACAACAAAAACTACACCTATGAGACCGACGAAGGTCATAGCTATTTTGCTTTTTTCCAAGGTTTCACCTAAGAAAAAATATGAGGCTATAATAATGGTTAGTGGTGCCAAAAAGACGATGGGATAGAACTCGGCTAGTTCTAATATGCTCAGAGATTTCAAAACGAGGTAGGGCACGAACAGGAAAAATAAGGTGCGAATAATGTGGAGTTTAGGCTCTTCCACTTTAAAGCTTTTGAGCCCGCCTTTCTTTAGCATAAGAATGCATAGCATTATCGCAGATACGGCATTAATTGTTGTTGTGATCTGCGCCAAAGGAAGTTCCGAGACAAGCCATTTTGAGAGGGCATCCATGATGCTGTACCCTAAATAACCAACACAAATCATGAAAATAGCAGATAAATCTTGGTTTTTTGTATTGAATGGCTTCATCTTATGTACTGTCTTTTTTGTTTTCTTTGAAGTAGTGCAATGTATAAGCCAGAGTAAATAATCAGAACTATACCAATGGATGAGGATACGGAAGGTATGCTTTCAAATATAAAATATCCGAATAAGACTCCCCAAATTATTTGAGTGTAATGATACGGGGCGACGGTACTTGTGCTACTTGCTTTTGTATATCCTGTGACACATCCTATTTGCCCACCAAATACAGCAATGCCACTTACAATTAAAATTATCCATTGTGAGCCTGTAGGAGGAATATAATTTGTTATAGCAAACGGTGTATAAACAATCGTTAGTGCGACAGAAGGGTATAGCGCAAAAAGAAGAGGGTGTGATATATGTCTTATTTTTCTTAGTGTTATGGTGTTCCCCACAATAAGAATCATGCCAATAAGACAATAAACTAGTCCGTCTAAGCGGCTTATTATCTCGGCCTGTATCGTAATAAATACGCCAAGTAGACCAATCACAGCCATTATAATTTTTTCTATTTCAAGTTTTTCATTCAGCCATAATATTGATAAAATCATGATAATAATTGGAGCAGTAAATATGACAGAATAAAACTGTGTCAGTGTTAGTATCCCTAGAGCTTTAAGTATAAAATAAGGAACAGCAATAAAAAATAAAACCCGTACTGCGTGTAGATGGTAATGTGTGGATTTTACACCACTTATTCCATATTTTTTTAATACAACCCCCAAGATCATGACAGCAGAGATAGCATTGATTGTCATTGTTATTTGTGGGATCGGTAGCTCTCCAACAATATATTTTGAAAGTGCATCCATAACGCTGTATGAAAAATACCCCAGACAGACCATCAATATAGCAAATGAATCATGATTATCTTTTTGTTTTGCGGTCACTGTATTTTTCTTTATTATGTAGGTGTATATTATCCTTAGACAATACGGATTCAACATCATAGATCAACAGGCAAGGAAAACTTCATGACAGATACCCCCATTACAGTAGCAAGAGGGAATGGCATTGGCCCAGAAATTATGGATGCAACGTTGGAAATTCTACAGGCTGCAAAAGCGCGTTTGGTGATTGATGAAATTGAAATTGGAGAAGAGGTCTATAAACGGGGGTGTATGACAGGCATTGAAGATAGTGCTTGGGAAACTCTACGTAAAAACAAAATTTTTCTAAAAGCACCTATTTTTACACCTATGGGTGGTGGATTTAAAAGTTTGAATGTAACGGTGCGTAAAACATTGGGGCTTTATGCGAATGTGCGCCCGTGTCGTGCATTTCACCCCTTTATTCAAACACATCACCCGAAGATGGATGTGGTGATTGTGCGTGAGAACGAGGAAGATCTTTACGGTGGGATTGAATATAAATATACGCCCAATGTTACAGAGTCGTTGAAATTGATCTCCCGCCCAGGTTCAGAGCGTATTTGTCGCTATGCATTTGAGTATGCAAAAGCCAATGATCGTAAAAAAGTTACGTGTATGGTCAAAGACAATATTATGAAGATTTCTGATGGGCTGTTCTATGAAACATTTCTTGAAATTGCTGCTGAATACCCAGACATTGAAAGTGAACGTTATATTGTTGATATCGGTGCGGCACATGTCGCGGCGCGTCCAGAGACGTTTGATGTGATTGTAACGGAGAATCTCTATGGGGATATTATCTCTGATATTGCAGCGGAAGTGACGGGGTCTGTGGGGCTTGGAATTTCTGCGAATATTGGTGATGAGTTTGCCATGTTTGAAGCGATGCACGGAACAGCACCTGATATTGCGGGAATGGGGATTGCCAATCCATCTGGGTTGTTACTTGGTTCGGTGATGATGCTTGTTCATATTGGACAAGGAGACGTTGCGGAAACTGTCCATAACGCTTGGCTTAAAACAATTGAAGACGGTATTCACACTGGTGATCTCTATAAAGAGGGCACGAGTACTAAGCGTGTGGGAACGGCAGACTTTAAAACGGCTGTTCTTGAACGCATTGGGGATCAACCGACAAAGTTAAGTGCTGTTTCTTACGGAGAAGGTAAAGGTGCGCTTGTGATGCCACCCCTTAAAGAACGTGTAGATGCGCAACGTAAATTGGTTGGAACCGATATTTTTGTGTATGCAAAAGACAAAAATGTGGAGGTTTTGGCGAGTGATGTGCAACCGCATTTAATAGATGGTCTGGAGCTGTCTATTATCAGTAACCGCGGTGTGAAGGTATGGCCAGGAAAAGCGCCAGAAACCTTGTGCTCTGAGTTGTGGCGTCTGCGTTTGATGGGTACAGTGCCAATTAATGGAACGCATGTTGCGCAACAAATCACCTCATTGACAGAGCAGGGGTTGGATATTGTGAAAACCCACAATCTTTATAAATTTGATGAAGAAAATGGGTTTTCAAAAGCGCAAGGTGAGTAAGGGTAAGTTTACCCTTCAATTGTAGCCTTTACCTCTTTGACATGATCAGGGACTTTTACGCGTCTCCATATATGGGCAATTGTGCCGTCTTCATTGATAAGAAATGTTGAGCGTTCAATGCCCATGTATTTCTTTCCGTACATGCTTTTTTCTTTCCATGTATCATATTGCTCACACACATTTCCACGTTTATCTGAAAAGAGAGGGAAGCTTAAGGCAAATTTCTCGCTGAAGTTCTCGTGCTTTTTAATTCCGCATTTTGAAATTCCTAGAATTTGTGTGTTTAGATCTTCAAATTCAGAGAGGGCATCGTTAAAGTTGCACGACTCTTTTGTGCATCCAGGCGTGTTATCTTTCGGATAAAAATAAAGAACAACTTTCTGCCCTTGAAAATCTGAAAGGGTCATATCAAACCCCTGATTGGTTGGAAGCGTGAAATCTGGAGCTTTGTCACCAACATTTAAGACAGCCATACGTATAAATCCTTTCTTTGATTGAGATGTTTCTATATGCCTATAAGGATAAGAAAACATCATGTTGTTAAGTTTTAACACTTTAAGGTCGCTATGTTGAAGAAATTTTTTATCCGTTTTTGTGAATTCCTCCTTATCCTTCTTATTTTTGTTGGATTGACGTTTTCTGTGACCTTTTACCGTCTTCACAAAGCCCCTTTGAATGTAAACTTTGCGCTTGAAACAATTGAGAGTGCTCTGGCTGATGATGTTCGCGGTTTGAGTACGAATGTGCTTGAAGCATCATTGTTTTGGCCAGATATGAAGGGACCTATCCTTTTGTTACTAGATGATGTACATATCCTACGAAATGGAGAAGAGCGTTTTTCACTGGATCGCGCAGCAGTTTCTATTGCACGTCTTCCATTACTTGCAGGGAAGGTCAAACCAGAGGCTGTTATTTTAGAAGGCACGTCATTACAACTTATTCGCGATGAGAATAACGAAGTTCGTGTGGCACTTGATTTTGATAATTTGGATGAAGTGAATACAAAACAAACACAAGCCGTTGACCCATTTTCAATATTGGCCGCTGTCTTATCTGGAGATCCTAATAATGACCCCCTTTTTGGTTTAAAGGCTTTTGAGATCAGAAATTCTAAGATTTTTGTTGAAGACCAAAATCAACAAAAAACATGGTCTATTCCCGATTTTTCGGTTGTCTTTACGCGATCAGATAAAGAGATTGATGTTGATTTATCCTATATGATGAAGGGACAAATCCAGCGAACGGATGCTGGTTTTACATTGGGGTTGAGCAATAGCGATAGTTCTTTTTATACGGCGAAATTCCATTTTCAAAACTTTGATCCTGCGTTATTTGGAAACGCTATTGGCTTTAAGTCTGTGCAAGGCAGAGGGCTTCTTTTAGAAGGACAAAGCTCAGTTAATATCTCTAAGGACTGGAAGATTTTGACGGCAGATGTTGGAATTAAAAGTGCGTCTGGACAGTTGAATATAGAGGGGCTTTATGGTGATCGTTATTTGGATGTTGCGCGTGTAAGTCTTGATGTTGGTTATGATGCGGATGGTGGTGCTGTTAGTCTGCGTCAGCTTTCAATGGATGTGCAAGATGTGAGTTTAGTGATTTCAAGTGAAGTGACGTTAGACGATAGGCTCATTACAGTGCCTATCAAGATTTCAGGTAAGGATATTGAGGTTGATGATATTGGGGTTATTTTCCCTGATGCTTTAAAAGGAACAATTGCGGAAGAGTGGGGACGTAAAAATTTATCTGTCGGAACGATTAAAGAGGTTACAGTGAGTGTCCCTCTGTCGTTTTCTCCTGATGGAAATGGTGTATGGATTACATCTGTTGGTGCGGTTGAATCTGATTTTACATTTGAAAATATGACCGTGGACTATAGCACCCCTTTGATGCCCGCGGTTGGTGTTGATGGGTTTGGGTCGTTTAGAGATGATGACCTCACAATCGAAGCTATAAAAGGACATATCAAGGATTTAACGACAAATAAAGTACGGGTTGTTATCTCTGACTTATCTGTGGCTGGTGGCGGTATGGCGGATATTG
>JAESUK010000075.1 GCA_016763095.1 Alphaproteobacteria bacterium | reverse complement strand
TACCACTGGGGCCCATAATAGCGGTAGTTTTACCTTTTTTAATCTGCAGTGAAATATCATCGTATATCACACGACCACTACGGCTAAAGGTTAGATTGTTAATTTCAATCAAGTTTTCCATTACGATAGGAACATTCCAATTTGGTTAATCGAGCCAAGTATAAAAAACAACCCAACTATAAGGCTGACTATTATATTAGTTTTTTGCATAAAATAACAAAAACAAAAAGTAACAAGGTATTTACGATTTAATATGACTATTACTGAATGTCAGCTTAACACCTACCTTTGACAATAAGCCGACTTGCTCTAGTTTACTGCTTTATCGTCTACTCTAAACAGATCCAATGTATTATATACTTGCTTTCGTTATCGTTGGTGCATATATCTTGTCTCTAGACTCGTAGAACAGTAAATAATTCTTGGAAAATGTCTGTGTTGATTTGTTCCGCAACATCTTCAAGTGGAGAGATACTTTCTGCGAGAATGCCTGTGACTTGGAAGACATGCCAGCCGAGGGGTGTTTTAATTGGCCCCACAATGGTTTCGTTCTCTACGGTAAAAACAGCATCAGAAATTTCTTTTAGTAGACCTTCTTTTTCGAATGATTGAATGCCGACAAATGCTTTTGTGTCGCCTGTAATGTTCTTTACCGTGGCTTCGATTGTGTCGTTAAATCCATCGACAACAGCTTGCGCGGTGGATTCGTCTTCAAAGACAGCTTGTTGAAGCTCTCTTCTTTCAGGATGTGTGTAGCGGTCAGCATTGTCATCGTAAAAAGCTTGGGTGTCTTCTTTTGATATTTCAACTTGTTCCTTCAGACGCTTTGTATCAATGATCAACAAAGAGAGGTCACGGCGTTCGCTTGATTTGTAATGTGCTTTTACGCTTTCATAATATTTTGCGAGGGTTTCTTCTGATGGTGCATCCACGCCTGCGACTTTAGCATGTGGAAATTCAAGAAAGTCAATTGTGCGGGTATGCATTTGAAGTTGATAAACCGCTTTTGCGAGATCATTAGAGATTGGCAATGTATTTTTGGACACAGCCTTAAACAATATTTGTGATGATTTATCTTCTCTTACTTCTTTGAGTAGATTTTTATCGCTCATGTTGCTCATTTGTAGAAGACGTTCAAAAGCGGCCTCTTTTGTCATGCCTTGCCCAATGAGAGGTTCAAGTATTTGCCCTATTTTTTTTGCGAGCTGTGCGTCTGAAATTTTTAATCCGATGTCATTTGCTTCTTGGCGCAAAGATGTCCGGCTTACTTCCTGTGCAAGGTATTGGTGAATAATTCCCGCCTTATACGCTTCTTCTGTTCCAACACCTTGTTGTCTTAGTAGAAGGCGGAGGGAGCGATCAAATTCAGCAATGTGAATGTTTTGGTTTCCAACTTTGGCAACATCCGTTCCTTGAACGCCACTTCTAAAGAAGCCACCACCATCGGATACAACCAAGCCAACACCACCTAATAATAAGATGACAAGAAAGAAACCAGAAAAGACGCCATTTCGCATGGATCGCAACATATTAAAAACTCCTTGAGGCGTGTTTTTACGCCATATATATATTCAATTCTGTGGAGTACTATAGAAGTTGTCCAAAAACAGAGCAATAGTGTTTGCAAATTCATTCAATAAAAGATACAAACAAATTCCATGAGCACTAATACAAAAAAACTGCTTGTGGCAGGGAATTGGAAGATGAATAATAGCCTCGATGAGGCTGTGTCTCTTATCCAAAATATTAACTCCACAATAGATAGTAATCCAGACGTTCTTCAAAAAGCTGACTTTTTGATTTGCCCTTCTTATGTTCATCTTGCACCAGTGGCGCAAATCGTGGATGGAGGTTCTGTTACATTGGGCGCGCAAGATTGTTCGTTTGATGATAATGGCGCGCATACGGGTGATGTGTCCGTTCAGATGTTGAAAGACCTTGGGTGTGAGATGGTTATTGTTGGGCATTCAGAGCGTCGCCATAATTGTGGTGAAGGCAGCGATGTTGTCGCGCAAAAAGCGATGAAGGCGCATAAGGATGGTTTAATCGCCATTATATGTGTTGGCGAGACATTGGAACAAAGAGAGTCTGGGAATGCTTTTTCCGTTGTTTTGGAACAATTAGAAGTGAGTATTCCGAAGAGTGCGACTGTAGAAAATATGGTGATTGCATATGAGCCTGTTTGGGCGATAGGAACAGGAAAAGTTGCGTCTTCTGAAGACGTGAAAGTTATGCATGAAACGATTGCGCATTATTTAAAAGAAAAGCTGGACATGGGGGGCGCAATCCGTATTTTGTACGGTGGTTCTGTTAAGCCAGAGAATGCAAACGATTTATCATGTATTGAGCATGTAGATGGATTTTTAATTGGTGGCGCAAGCCTGAAGGCAGATTCCTTTGTAGGAATAGCCCAAAATATATAGGTTGAGCAATAAAAACTCAGGTAATAAAAGAAAGATAAGAAAATGGAAGCTGTTTTACTCGTAACACATCTGATTGTAACTTTGGCATTGATTGGTTTGATCTTGCTACAACGTTCAGAAGGTGGCGGACTTGGTATCGGTGGAGGTTCTGGTGGCATGGGTGCTCTTGCGGGTGCGCATACGACAGCTAATATCATGACTCGTACAACAGCTATTCTTGCAACAATATTTTTTGTTACTAGTCTTTCTTTGGCATACTTGGCGAAGGTCCATACATCTGCAGATTCAGTGATAGATAAAGTGGCTGTTGAAGCTCCTGTGATTCCAATCGATGATGTGTTGGGCGTTGAACCTGTTGTCCCTATAGTGGAGTAAAAATGAAAACAAAATATATATTTATTACGGGCGGCGTTGTTTCCTCATTAGGGAAAGGTCTCGGGTCCGCGTCTCTTGGTGCGTTATTACAAGCACGAGGCTATAGTGTTAGACTGTGTAAGCTTGATCCGTATCTAAATATTGATCCGGGTACAATGAGCCCGTTTCAACATGGTGAGGTTTTTGTCACAGACGATGGTGCGGAAACGGATCTTGATTTGGGGCATTATGAACGCTTCACAGGTGTACCTGCCTCTCAAAAAGACAACATTACAACGGGTCGTATTTATCAGAATGTTTTGAATAAAGAGCGTCGTGGTGAATATTTAGGGGCAACAGTTCAAGTTGTTCCACATATTACAAATGAGATTAAAGATTTTATTGCTGAAAAAGAAGGTAGTGCTGATTTCGTTCTTTGTGAAATTGGTGGGACAGTTGGAGATATTGAAAGTCTTCCTTTCTTGGAGGCTATTCGTCAATTTGGGAATGAAGTTGGTGCTGCTCGCGCGTTGTTTTTGCATGTGACACTTCTTCCATACATTCCAGCGGCGGGTGAATTAAAAACAAAGCCGACGCAGCATTCTGTGAAAGAATTGATGAGTGTTGGTATTCGTCCACGCATGTTGCTGTGTCGTTCGGACCGCCCGATTGCACCAGACGAGCTGAATAAGATTGCGCTGTTCTGTAATATTGAAGAGAACAAGGTTATCCCTGCATTAGATGCTCAATCTATTTATGATGTTCCTTTGACGTATCACAAAGAAGGGCTTGATACACAAGTTCTTGATTACTTTGAATTGGATCATAGTGAGGAGCCTGACCTTTCTACTTGGGAAGAAATTTCCCATGCTATTCACAACCCAGAGAGTGTTGTTACAATTGGTGTTGTTGGAAAATATACTAACCTTGCGGATAGCTATAAGTCTTTGAATGAAGCGCTTACGCATGGTGGAATTGCCAATAACGTTAAGGTTAAAGTTAAGTTTATTGAAGCCTCTATCTTTGATGAAGGCGATGATGATGCCATCGTTCATGAGCTTGAAGGTGTTAACGGTATTATTGTTCCAGGTGCATTTGGTACACGGGGCGCAGAAGGTAAGATTAAGGCTGTTAAATTTGCACGTGAACGTAAAATTCCATATTTTGGAATTTGCTTTGGCTTGCAAATGGCTGTTTTAGAGGCGGCACGTCATTTAGCGAATATTCCTGATGCCACTTCATCAGAGTTTGAAAATGAAGGTACGCACCTTATAGGTCTTATGACTGAGTGGACGAAGGGCGATGTAAAAGAGGCGCGTACTGAGACTGAAAATCTTGGTGGCACGATGCGTTTGGGGGCTTATCCTGCGACGTTGGAAAAAAGATCTAAGATTGCGGAGATATATGGCTGTACTGATATTCAGGAACGTCATCGTCATCGTTATGAGGTCAATATCAATTATAAAGACACTTTGGAAGAAGCTGGATTGTTCTTCACGGGGCTTTCACCTGATGGCGCATTGCCAGAGATATGTGAGCGTAAAGACCACCCTTGGTTTGTTGCTGTTCAATATCATCCAGAGTTGAAATCTAAGCCATTTGACCCGCATCCTTTGTTTGTGTCGTTTATTAAGGCAACAATTGATCAGAGCCGACTCGTCTAGTTCTTGTATATAATCTCCTTGAATAACGCCTTGTAGTCTCTATATTGTTTGGCAGATATATAGAGGAGTTTTTATGTCGCAAACTATTAAGTTAAAAGATTTTGATATTTCTAACACAGCACCGATGGTTCTTTTCGGTGGTTTGAATGTTCTTGAGGATGAGGCTATTACGCTCAAAGCCGTTGAAGTTTACAAAAACATTACGGATAAGCTTGGTATTCCTTTTGTGTTCAAAGCGAGTTTCGATAAGGCAAATAGATCATCCATCCATAGTTTTCGTGGTGTGGGAATGGACGAAGGGCTTAAAATATTCCAAAAAGTTAAATCTGAATTTGATGTTTCTATTATTACGGATGTTCATGACATTGATCAGTGCCAACCTGTTGCGGATGTTGTCGATATTATCCAGATGCCAGCATTTCTTGCGCGTCAAACTGACTTGGTTGAAGCGATGGCAAACACGGGTGCTATTATTAATGTGAAGAAACCTCAGTATATGTCGCCGTACCAAGTTGGAAATTTGGTCGAGAAGTTTAGAGAATGTGGCAATGATAAAATCATTCTTTGTGAGCGTGGTTTTACGCTTGGTTACGATAACCTTGTTGTTGATCCGATGGCGTTTGGTGTAATGAAGGAATTGACGAATAATACGCCGATTATTTGTGACACGGTTCATGCGTCGCAAATGCGCCTTCCAGGGAGCGAATCATCAGGTGGACGTCGAGGACTTGTTCCTGATCTTACGCGTGCGGTTATGGCGATTGGCTTGGCTGGTTTATTTATAGAGGCCTATGAAGACCCAGATAAAGCAAAATGTGATGGTCCATCTGCGATCCCATTTGATAAGTTAGAAGAGTTTTTAATCCAAGCGAAAGCCGTTGACGACCTTGTGAAGTCAATGGAGCTTGTTCAAATCAGTTAAAGGAATAAAAAATGTCAGCAATTATTGATATACATGCTCGTCAAATCTTGGATAGCCGAGGAAACCCAACGGTTGAGGTCGATGTAACGCTTGATAGCGGTGTCATTGGTCGTGCAGCGGTTCCATCTGGTGCGTCAACGGGGGTTCATGAGGCGGTAGAGCTTCGTGACGGTGATAAAAGTAAGTATAATGGTAAGGGTGTTGATCAAGCTGTTGATAATGTGAATGGCGAGATTGCTGATGCTGTTCTTGGCTATGATGCCGAGGCGCAAATGATTGTTGATCAAATTATGATTGACTTGGATGGCACGGAAAATAAGTCTCGTCTTGGGGCAAATGCCATCTTGGGTGTTTCTTTGGCCGTGGCGCGTGCGCAGGCAGCGGACTTTAATGTCCCATTGTTCAGACACATTGGTGGGGCGTATTCCCATGTGCTTCCTACGCCAATGATGAATATTTTAAATGGCGGGGAGCATGCAGACAACGCAGTGGATATTCAAGAGTTTATGGTTATGCCTGTTTCTGCCAATAGTATTCTTGAGGCTGTGCGTATGGGAAGTGAGGTCTTTCATGCATTGAAGGGTCAGCTTTCCAAGGCGGGTTTGAACACTAATGTTGGAGATGAAGGTGGTTTTGCCCCCAATATTAATTCATCACGTGAGGCGTTGGATTATGTGATGAAGGCGATTGATGCTGCGGGCTACACAGCAGGCAAAGATTTTGTGCTTGCATTGGATAGTGCGTCAGCGGAGTTTTATTCAGATGGTGTTTATCATCTTAAGGGGGAGGGGCTTAAGCTTTCTTCCGATGAAATGATTTCATATTACGAAAATTTGGTTGCTGATTATCCTATTAAATCCATTGAAGATGGGCTGGGAGAAGATGATTGGGAGGGGTGGCAAAACCTTACGGCATCTCTTGGTGATAAGGTTCAGCTTGTTGGGGATGATCTTTTTGTAACGAACGCAAAACGTTTGTCACGCGGGATTGAAGAGAAGTCAGCAAATGCTGTGTTGGTTAAGGTGAACCAGATAGGAACTCTTACTGAGACACTTGAAACGGTTCATAAGGCGCAAAAAGCTGGTTTTGGTGTTGTGATTTCTCATCGTTCTGGAGAAACTGAAGATGCAACGATTGCTGATTTAGCGGTTGCAACAAATGCTGGGCAGATTAAGACGGGATCACTTTCTCGTTCGGACCGTACGGCGAAATATAATCAGTTGATCCGCATAGAAGAAGAGCTTGGCGAAACAGCAAAATATGCAGGGTTTGGTGATTTGCCAAAATAGATTGATGGGTTTTATTGGGGAGCCTTTAAGGGGTGCTGTTAAAACACTCAAAATTTAGCTGTTTCTACTGTTTGTTGAAAAACTGAATCATTTGAGTTGTTTAGTGATTCGATTCTTGCTTTGTTCGCTCTAAATTACTGACTCTAAAACAAAAAAGTTCTTGCGGTGGTGATTCGTTTATGATTCTATGAATCTATGAGTTCAGTCCTAAACACCCCTAGACGTCGTAAATATCCAATCTCTTTTATTATTAGTGGTTGTTTATGTATGTACTTCTCTTTTCACCTTCTTTTTGGTGAAAGAGGGTATTTGCAGATGCGCCATTTAAGCTATGACTATGAAGTGACGCTACTTGAGTATGAGAATTTGAAGTCTCAGCGCGAAGCTTTGGAAAAAAATGTTGTTGGCATGCGGTCTGGTTCTATTGATGTGGATTTGCTTGAAGAGCGGATTCAGGTCATGTTGGGGGTTCTTCCTGAAAATGCAATTGTCTTAGTGCGTTAGTTATTTTTTACCCCATTATTTTCATATATTTATTGCAGTTTCTTCTGGCAACATCTTTTAAAATGTTGTAGCCAATATTACTTGCCGATTATCTTTTTAAGGAGGTTTGTGTGGCGAAAGCAAAGAAAGTTACCAATAGCGACATTACATTGAGTAAGGATGATGCAAAACGATTATATCGTGAGATGTTATTGATCCGTCGCTTTGAAGAAAAAGCAGGTCAGCTTTATGGTATGGGTTTGATTGGCGGTTTCTGCCATCTCTATATTGGACAAGAAGCTGTTGCCACTGGTATTAAGGCTGTTCAGCAACCTCAAGACACAGTTATTACTGCATACAGAAATCATGGGCACGTGTTGCTTTATGGTGTTGATGCAAAATCAGTGATGGCGGAGCTTACGGGACGCGCGGCGGGGTGTTCTCGCGGTAAAGGTGGCTCTATGCACATGTTTGGTCAAGCCAAGGGCTTCTATGGAGGGCACGGTATTGTTGGGGCTCAGGTCTCTATGGGAACTGGCTTGGGATTTGCGCATAAATATAGAAATGATAACGGTGTTTGCATTGCCTATATGGGAGATGGTGCCGCGGATCAAGGGCAGGTTGCCGAGAGTTATAATATGGCATCACTGTGGAAGCTTCCTGTGCTCTATGTCATCGAGAATAATCAATATAGTATGGGGACAAGCACAAAGCGTCATGCCGCGGGTGAGTTTTATCGCCGTGGTGAGGGTTTTAACGTCCCTGGAGAGCGTGTTGATGGAATGGATGTTCAGGCGGTCATGGCCGCAACTGAACAAGCCCTTGGCTTTGTGAGAGAAGGTAACGGTCCATATATCTTAGAAATTAATACATATCGTTATCGTGGACATTCAATGTCTGATCCTGCGAAGTATCGTACGAAAGACGAAGTTGCGACCTTTAAAGATGAAAAAGACCCTATTGCTCGTATGAAACGATTGATGCTTGATGATCTAAAAATCAAAGAAACCGAGATAAAAGATATAGATAAAGAGATTAAAGCGATTGTAAATGAAGCGGCGCAGTTTGCGCAAGATGCTCCTGAGCCAGATATTTCTGAGCTTTGGACAGATGTTTGTGTGCCTGTTGAAGAGAACGCATAAGTTATAAATTAAGGATAATAGAATATGCCTATTGAAGTTTTAATGCCAGCTTTAAGCCCTACAATGACTGAGGGTACGCTTGCAAAATGGTTGAAATCTGAGGGTGATAAGGTTGAAGCAGGAGATGTTCTTGCAGAGATTGAAACCGATAAGGCCACGATGGAAGTTGAAGCCGTTGATGAAGGCATTCTTGGTAAGATTGTTGTTGCCGCAGGGACAGAGAATGTTCCTGTAAATTCTCCTATTGCTGTTCTTCTTGAGGACGGTGAGGGTGCGGATGCTATAGACGGTATGCAGGCAAGCACGGCGAACGAAAATGCTATTGTGGATGCGCCTGTTGCAGAAGAAATAACGGTTACTACATATGATGTTAAACAAGCAAGTGGTGCAGAGGTAAAAGACAGAGACGTTTTATATGCGCAAGGCAAGGTTATAGAGCCTCCTGTGTTTGATGAAGCCTCATTTATGCATAATACTGATAT
>JAESUK010000010.1 GCA_016763095.1 Alphaproteobacteria bacterium | reverse complement strand
ATGTGGCGCGATAGCACAACACCAGAGCCTGAGTTTACAACAACGATGCACCTAGATTTGAGTGATATTGAGCCAGCAATTTCAGGTCCTAAGCGTCCACAAGATCGTATCTTACTCTCTGATTCAAAAAGTGCCTTTGCCACTTTATGCCCTGAAAAAAAATCAGTTCCTGTAAAGGGCTCTGACTATTCCATGGATAACGGTGACGTGGTTATTGCCGCGATTACATCATGTACAAACACTTCAAACCCCGATGTTATGGTTGCGGCAGGCTTGGTTGCACGTAAAGCGCGCGCTCTTGGTTTGAAAGTAAAGCCTTGGGTGAAGACATCTCTTGCACCAGGGTCTCAGGTTGTGACGGAATATCTCGAACAAGCAGGCTTGCAGGATGATTTAAACGCATTGGGCTTTAATACCGTCGGATATGGGTGCACGACATGTATCGGAAATTCAGGACCGTTGCTTGAGCCTATCGGGAATGCCGTGGATGAGGGTGATTTAAACGTGACTTCCGTGTTGTCTGGGAACAGAAACTTTGAAGGGCGCATTTCACCACATGTGAAATCAAACTACTTGGCATCACCTCCGTTGGTTGTTGCGTATGCCTTGGCAGGATCAATGCGTGTGGATTTGTATAGTGAGCCTTTAGGGCAGGATAAAGATGGCAACGATGTTTACCTAAAGGACATCTGGCCAACCAATAAAGAAATACACGATACGGTAGCGACATGCTTAACCCCTGCAATGTTTAAAGATCGCTATAGTGATGTATTTAAAGGCACGAAAGAGTGGCAGGCCATTGGTGGTGCAGATTCTGGTGAGCTGTATAATTGGAGAGATTCCTCAACATACATTCAAAATCCACCATTTTTTGACGGTATGACAAAAGAAATTGAGCCAATCGCGGACATAATTGATGCGCGCCCTCTGGCCATCTTGGGGCAAAGTGTGACAACCGATCATATCTCACCTGCTGGCGCATTTAGATCAGATCACCCTGCTGGTAAATATTTGGTGGATCATCAGGTTCAACCAAAGGACTTCAATTCTTACGGATCTCGCCGTGGGAACGATAAGGTCATGACGCGTGGGACATTTGCAAATATTCGTATTCGCAATGAAATGCTATCTGATGTTGAGGGAGGCTATACAAAACACATGCCTTCAGGCGAAGAAATGAGCATTTATGACGCGGCGATTAAATATCGCGCGGAAGACACGCCATTGGTTGTGATCGCAGGCGGAGAGTATGGAACTGGCTCCTCTCGTGACTGGGCGGCAAAAGGCACGCGTTTATTGGGTGTTAAGGCGGTTGTCACGGAAAGTTTTGAGCGCATTCATCGCTCTAACCTAATTGGGATGGGCGTTCTTCCTCTGCAGTTTACTGGTGGTGTAACGCGAAATACTCTCAATCTGAATGGCTCTGAAACGTTTGATATCACAGGAATTTCAGAGATAACACCGCGTGGTGAAATTTCAATGACTGTGAAATATGAGGATGGTTCAGAGCAAGTTGTACAGCTCCTAGTGCGTATTGATACGGAAGATGAACTTGAATACTACCAAAATGGCGGAATTTTACATTTTGTGCTTAGACGTTTAGCAAAAGAAATAACTTAATCCACGTATACGGTATCGTCATCGTCTTCATCATCCGTGCTATCAGCAGGGGTGTTGAAAAGCTCATAGGCAAAACGTTCTGCCTCACTGACAAGTTCGCCAAATTCAGGGCGTTCTGGACGGTAATGTACACGCATTGTGTTCTCAAAGGTTTTAATTTCGGCGTTGAGGCTTCCTAAGCGTCTTCGCGCAGATGTTGCCGTAATGGATTCTTTTGTACTTCTTGAAATCAGGTTTAGACGAAGTTTCTCATTGTTAACACCAATAAGAAAGGCCAGCTGAATACCTTCAAGAAAGGCAGCGCAGACGTTTAAGCATTGAACAGGGGAGACGACTCGTTCTGCTGTACGCTCTAATCTAAAGTTGAATGTAGAGTTCCTTTCTGCGTTACGGAGAATAATTCCACACCGCCCATGTCCTTTTTCAATAAAGACAACCAACCCGATATTGGATTCATAATCAATAGCGACTTCCTTGCCAAGTTGCCCAAAAGCATCTTCAGCAAGGCGCACAGACGCATCATAATTTTCTGGGTTTGCGGCATCACATTTTTCAATAAGGTCTAAAAATGGGTGATACTTTCCAGATTTGAAAAGACGTTTTCCTTGTGCATAGATGGAAATCCATTTTTCTTTGTTGTTCTTACGCTCATGCTCACTGATCATTTGTTCCCATGTCTCTTCCCAATCATAGGGAATTTCACGGACCATAACAGGACCATTTTGTTCAAATGTTTGAACGATTTTACCCGCCATACGGATACACAAATGCATGTTTTGTGCACGCACAACAATGGTTTCTACGGTCATGCCCCGTGCATCTGTAAGGTTTACAGAAATTCTATTGCTTAAGGCGACAAGAGAGTCATCGCTGACAGCGTTAAGAACATCACGAATGATGAACTTTTCTCTAAGTAAAGTTGTATTGAAATCCATTGAAGATAAATCCTTGTTATGCAGAGGATATCATATAATAAATATGAGTAAATTATAAGTTAGAATTTACGCTGCGTAATCATATTCTACACATTTAAGCTCATTTTCAAGCTTATGTTCTAGGGATGTATCATAGTCAAACTCAGCTTGGTCAAGCTTGCGTGATAGACGCATATACATACGTTCAAGCTGAACACGTTTTGGTAAATCAGCGTCAAACGCCATTTCCCCTGCTTGGTATTCACTTCCTAAACATGCGGCATGAAAAGAAAGGCGCACTGCTTGTGCTTTGTTTTCTTTTGATTGTTGTCTTTCAACCCAAAATTCATCGGCGGCATCAATAAAATGTCCAGCATCAAGTTCTCCAATGATGCCCTCTGAAAAAGCCCCCAAACCTACACCCAAGATATGATCAGCCACCAAGGCGCCGAAAACACTGTCTCGGCTCCCTGATGTACGTTGATCACTTTTTGCGTAGATAAACCCTCTATGACCCGGATTGTCCGGATGTGGAGCACATTTTTTGACTGAATCTTCAAGCTTCTGCATCTTTATGATAATGGCTTGTATTGTTTTTGGGTCAATTGTCATTGGTTGTGCTCCTTACTTGCCCCCATCATAGGGGGGCAAGGTAAAGAGAGTTTTAAGAATAGATAAAATTCAAACTAAAATTTGTTGTCGGCTACTTTGGATGAACGAGGGCTATTATATTACGCTGTTCCGCAAAGAACGCTTTAACGAGATTGTCGTGAATATCTTTCCACTCTTTTTCTTTGACCGAACTCGGAATCTCATAGGTAGGGCGATATGTGTATGCTGTGCTTTTTTCCCATCGCTCCAACAATTTCATGATCCTTATTGCCCGTGATTCCTTGGACAGGTACCAGCCAGCAAGGTTTGATGAAATGCTCTTTGAAAGGATAAGAGTCTCTTTCGCTGGATGAGACTTTTGGCGGGCACGGAGCCCACTTTCATTAATAATGGGCCATCGTTTCATGTCAAATTGGGCGCGAAGCTTTGAAGCATAGAGGTAAAGTGCGGCTTTTTCTTTGTCTCCATGCTTAGAGTGATAGTCTGCCACCAAAAGTAAAACCATAGGGGAGGCTGTATTAGGGTGTTTATCAACGTCCTTTACGGCCAGAGATTGCAAGCGGGCGTTACTGCTTAGAAGTTCTCTTAGATATGGCCACTCTTTAAGCTTCTCTTCTTTTTCAAAATATGGAATTTCTTTCTTCGGTACGGACGCTTGTATTGCTCCTTGTTTAAGCAGAATGATGGGCTTCTTAGCAGTCTTTTTGATATCAGATTCTGTTTCGGTATCACTGGGAACATCGCTTGTTTCTAGTGGAGCTGTAGGTTTTTCAACCGATGTTGGTGCTTCGGGGGGAGGGCTAATGACAATATGATTCATGCCAGGGTGACTCTTCCCAAACGGTTGTGCTTGAACGTGAGGGGTAAGTAAGCAGGCGAAAGTTACAAAGGGTATAAGTTTGAATCTGTTCATATAGGGAGTTTAGAAAACGTAGAGATAAAACGTTAGCTGTAGAAGGTCGTTTATCCACAGAATATCTAGAAAACATCCCAACAGGGGTGTGTTTATGAAAATAACTGCTAGAATATTAGAGAAATCTAAAAAAATAGATTTATTTACATATTTTACTTTACAAGATGGCAAAAAAAAGCTAATAAAAGGCAACCTTAAAAGATAAAAATAGGAATAGCATATGTCCCACACAAGTGACTGGCTTACAAAAAATATAGAAACGATTCTAGAGGGCGGTAAAGTTTCGTTAGATACGGATGACCGCCAACATGACTGGTTATATAATACCGTCCACACAATGTATCAAAAAGATATGATCACAGAAGAACCTGAATGTTTCTTCAATCTCTTGCAAGATCATGAGCACCCAACATTGTCTTTAGAAAAAATATCTAAATTTAAAGGTGATACCTCCTTACATGCTATTTCGTTTAGAATGAGCGAACAGCATGAAAAATATGCAGAACTTCTCGACTCTCAAAAAGGATTTTATCTCGCAGGGCTTCGTCAGCATGATAAGTGGCCAGACCATAAACCAATTATTGTGCCTGCTTTGGGTGATATCCGTGTGTTGTCTCAGATGCATGATACACTCTTGTACCGTCTTGAAAATGCAGAAGAACATGCCAATATTCAAGAAACAAAAAGACCTGTTGAAGTCAAAAGACCCATCTATATTGATAATTCAGAGGGCTTGTGGACAAGCTATCTGAACAAAGCATTCACACCAGATGAACTAAAATTGATAACAGAAAATGGTGTCCACATCACAACATCTGATGACCAGCTAAAGACAAAAATTGAAAAAAGCTTGTCGAATATTCCAGATAAGCCAGAGGAAAGCGCTCCCGAAGGGGCGGTCATATTGTTTAATACCTCGAACAATAAAAAAATCCATGAGTTGCGCGCGATTTTTGATCTGATCGGCGTAAAGGCAACTGTTATTCCATTTGGTCTCTCAGGCGTTCGTGCGAAAGAGGCAGAGGAAGTGTCACATACATATTCTGGAAATAACGCAGAGAAATTGAATCACGCTGCCGATGCCATTCAAGCTGTAGATATAGGCGATCTTAAAAAGAATCTTGCCCGCTTTGGGGTTGATATGAAGAATGCTTATATTCTTTCTGAAGATAGAGGGTTAGCCGTTTTAGAAGACTTACTTTCTGGTCCAGAGTTTGATGGTTATCAAGAGTTAATAAATCCATATAGACCTCAACCTGGTGTTGAGCTTGCCCATCTTTTAAAGGGGATGTCGATCAAAGAGTTCTATGAGAAGTTGAAGGTATCTGCAGAGCGTAAAGGTCTCGGCAATCAAGGGATAGAAGTTCAAGATATTGTGTCTTATCAACTAAGACCTTTAGACGGGCGTGCAAATAAGCCCTCTATAAATGCATTTGGTATTACACGTAATGTTTTAGACTTCGATCTGTATGAGGATAAAAGTCGCGCTGTATATTCAGAAGATTATGTAAGAGCCCTTGACGCACCAAAAGGACAACCCAATAGTGCAATCCAAGATTACATTGAAAAGTATTCTGCCGTTGCAAAAGCTGTTCAGGCATTGGTTTCTGCGGCTGGATTTAAGGCTGATCTTGATGTGAGCCGCGAAGCAAACCAAAAGTTTGACACACAGAATAAGGATGATTTCAGCGTGATAACCCAATCCTCGGCAATTGCTAAAATTGGACATT
>JAESUK010000074.1 GCA_016763095.1 Alphaproteobacteria bacterium | reverse complement strand
TTTAATGATTAAGGCTTACATAAATATCTTCATCTAAAAGAGTATATTGACGTTTGAAGCCAGCAAAACGGTCTTCGCCAATAGATATCCAGTAATCAACAAGCTCCTTTGCACTCGCAGACGGTGCTCCATATTCAAGACCATCGCGTAACATTGACGCATCTACATAATCAAGATACTCGGCAGGAAGCGCAAAACGTGGTGTGCGCAATCCCAAATCAACAAGAACCTTTGTAACATGTGCCTCACTGCTTGCTGTCATATCAGAAACAAATTGGATCCCCATCAATATTTTTATTTCTTCACGATTATGTGGGATCAATCGGATGTGACGCATGAAACGTGCGTAAATATCTAACTCTAAGCTTCTCTCAATTTCTGTCGGTGGTATTGGGTAAATTATATTACTCATTGTTATACTCCCTTCTGGATTGTGTTAAACGCTCTCTGTAATACTACTTTGGAATCACAATCCTTAAGAGAGTCTTAACAAGACAAAGACTCACCCTTAAACAAGGGTTACAGCTGTGGGTAAGTTAAACTTAGTGCCATAGAGCACGAAATAACATCGTTGAGATTAAATTCAATTCGAATCAAATTTTACAAAATTAAGGTGCATTATTAAGGTGATTTTCATAAAATATTTTTCTGAAATTGTAACGAGCGACTGCGAAGCGGGCGAATACCCGAAGCCCCCAAATCCGTTTATGGGCTTGAACGCAGGTTGCAATCTTTTATTGTAATCGACTAACTACGAATAAGGTCAATACCATCACGGGCAAGCTGATCCGCACGCTCGTTCCCCGGATCACCAGCATGACCCTTCACCCAATGAAAATGAACCTCATGATTTTGGATAACCTCATCAAACGCCATCCATAAATCTTTATTCTTCACAGGTTTCTTCGCCGCAGTTTTCCAACCACGTGCTTTCCAACTCTCAAGCCACTCGGTCATTCCATGCATAACATACTTGCTGTCCGTATAGAGATCTACGTAACAACTTCCTTTTAGCGCCTCAAGCCCCTTAATCGCGGCCATAAGCTCCATGCGATTGTTGGTTGTATCCAACGCACCGCCATTTAAATCTTTCTTGTGACCATTCCAAGATATGTAAGCGCCCCAACCTCCCGGTCCAGGGTTTCCGCTACACGCACCATCCGTATATAGGGTAATTTTCTTTTTCGTCATTCGGTTATATTTTACGCGACTGCGCTCTCTCTTAAAACTTTAGGAATATTAAAAACAACATTTTCTTCTTGGGTGACAATCTCTTCCACCGCTAGATCAAACTTAGATTTGAGATAAGAGATCACCTCTTCTATGAGAACATCAGGTGCAGACGCTCCCGCTGTCAGTCCCAAATTATCAACACCATCAAGCCATTCCTCTTTAATGTCTGACGCACGCTGAACAAGATACGATGCACGACATCCATAATCTTTCGCAACCTCGACCAATCGATTTGAATTGGATGAATTTGGTGCACCAATAACAAACATGACTTCACAGCTTTTTGCAATTTGCTTCACAGCTTCTTGACGGTTGGTTGTCGCATAACAAATATCCCCTTTGGGCGGAGCAATGATATCTGGGAACTTCGCCTTAAGCGCATCCACTATCGTTGCCGTATCATCAATAGACAGTGTCGTCTGCGTACAATATGCCAAAGGTGATAAATTTTTAATATCCAAATCATCAACATCACCAACAGTTTCCACCAAATGAACGCAGCCTTCTGGCAATTGCCCCATCGTGCCTTCTACTTCTGGGTGTCCTTTATGTCCGATGAGTATAATTTCATAGCCCTTTTCATGATGGCGTTCAGCTTCCCGATGCACTTTGCTCACCAACGGGCATGTTGCATCAATATAAAACATATTACGTTCAGATGCTTTTTTAGGAATATGCTTAGGCACACCGTGAGCAGAAAAGATAACAGGTTGTCCATCATCTGGAATCTCAGACAAACGATCAACAAAGACCGCGCCCTTTTTCTTCAAGCCATCAACAACGTATTTATTGTGAACAATCTCGTGACGCACATAAACAGGGGCTCCATACTTTTCAAGCGCACGCTCAACAATTTGGATAGCACGATCAACCCCCGCACAAAATCCTCGTGGCGCAGCCAAATAAACTTTTAATCTTTTAAGGGAGGTGTCCACTGACATTCTATTTCCTGCTTAACCTGTAAAACTTCAACTTTATCTTTTTCAAGAGCCACGCAACTTAGAACACCCTGTTCATAAAAGCCAGTATCAAGCCCTATTCGATTAGACTTAATCTCAACATCTTTACTAATTTGATGACCGTGAACAACTCTGTACTCATGCGCTTTCTCATAGTCAGAGAAAGACTCTCTAATTCTCATTAAATCCTGATCCTTTTGGTTCTTTAACGGAACCTCAGGTTTTATGCCCGCATGAACAAAAAGATAACCTCCTACTTGTCTATAAAGCTCTAAGCCTTCCAAGAATTTAATATGATGTACAGGAACTTTTTCCTTATACGCGGATGCTAAGCGCTCATATTCAGCAGGAAGCACGCTCCCTTCCACAATGGCGTCCTGAGTAATATGCTCAGGAATATCTACCCCATAACTCACAAGAGCCTCTAGCCCACCCCATTTTAAATAAGGACGAGCAAACTGAAGTGGTGCGTTTAAAAAACCTAACATCCCCCACTCATGATTACCTTTAATGAACACACGTTCAATATCCGAGTGCTCTTGACTTAACAACGCCAGACGCTCAACAACAGCCGCACTTTCAGGACCACAATCAACGTAATCCCCCAAATAAACAATCATTGTCTTCTCAATAGGGTTATCAGAAAAATGCATATCAATTTTCAAATGCATCGCCTGCAAAGGAGATAAATACCCATGAATATCACCAATGGCATAGACACGCGTGCCATCTGGTATAGAATATTGGGGATTAGATAATTGTTCGGAAGTACTCATGACGACCACCATATACACTCACCCTCTATTTTTCAAACATGAAACACCCTCACCACACCCGGAATCCTCTAAGCGCCTTGATGTACTTACAGAAACGCTGAAAAACTATGTGCAAAAAGAACCACAGACACGCGATATAGACCACCTTATTTTAACGGCGCACACAAAGAACCATCTGGCACTCATCGAAGAATCCCTCATTGAAGATGAAATCACCTGTATAGATGGGCAAGATACCTACCTCTCCAATCATTCCATTGAGGCAGCAAAGCAAGGTATTGTAAATTTCTGCCAAGCCATTGATGATGTAAAGAATGGTAAGACCGAACGCGCCTTATGCCTCTCCCGTCCACCAGGGCATCATGCAGAATCAAGTAAGGCCATGGGATTTTGTCTATTCAACACAGTCTTCATCGGGGCACTTCATGCACAGAGCATTGGCTTTGATAAAGTTGTGATTCTCGACTTTGACGTACACCATGGAAACGGAACAGATGCCATGATGCGTCAAAACAATAATGATAATTTGTATTTCATATCCACACATCAAGGGGATCACTATCCATGGACAGGAAATGCAGACACCAGCACCGCGCAAATTCATAACTTTCCAATAGATGCCAATACAGGAAGCTCAACAATGCGCGAGCTTTATTTGAAACGCGTCCTTCCAACACTTAAAAAAATCAACCCTGATCTAGTTTTACTTTCTGCTGGATTTGATGCACATGAGGACGATCCACACGGAAATCTAAACTGGACAACAGAGGATTATCACTGGCTTGGCACGCATTTAAACAATTATAAAACAGTTGCCACTTTGGAAGGTGGGTACAATTTACAAGCCCTTCCCTTGTCTGTGCTTAATTTTATCAAGGGACAAGATAAATAAACTTGAAGAAAAGCCCACTCTGACATACAATCCTCTCGTTTTAGAAAGAGAATTATAAGAATGACAGATACAAATACTATCGAAAAGTTATCATTTGAAGGCGCAATGGGAGAACTTGAAAAGATTGTACGAGACCTTGAGTCTGGACAAGCAAAGCTTGATGAATCCATTACATCTTATGAACGTGGGACTGCTCTTAAAAACCACTGTGAGAAACTACTAAAAGAAGCTCAGTTAAAAATTGAAAAAATTTCTCTTCAACCTGATGGAACACATAAAACCGAAACAATTGGTTAAACGAATTACCTAAATAATTAATAGAGTAAAAGGACAACGACATGCCCTCACAACGAGATGCCTCCCCCGAGCTACAATCCGCAATGGACGAATGTCGGGAAGCAGTAAATAAAACACTTTCTCGTCTCTTACCAGAAGTTGATTTACCAGAATCCATTCTCTATGATTCCATGAGATACGGAACAATGAACGGCGGAAAACGCCTTCGTCCATTCATGGTTGTACAATCAGCAAAATTATTTGGTGTTGACCCAATGCGTGCGCGCCGTGCCGCAGCCGCACTTGAAATTCTCCACTCATATTCACTTATTCATGATGATCTTCCTGCGATGGACAACTCAGACCTTCGCCGTGGTAAACCATCAACGCATCGTGAATTTGATGAAGCCACAGCCATCCTCGCAGGTGACGGCCTTCTTACATTCGCTTTTGAAATTTTGACAGAGCCAGAAACACATGAAGACCCACGCGTACGTTGCGAACTTGTAAACGCGCTTGCCAAAGCATCAGGTCCAAACGGAATGGTCGGCGGACAAATGCTTGACCTTATCGGAGAAAATGAAGAATTTGATTTTGGAACAATCAGCCGTATGCAACGCATGAAAACAGGTCGCCTTATGGCATTTGCCTGTGAAGCGGGCGCGATCCTTGGCAAAGCATCTGAAACAAACCGTAAAGCTCTTAGAAACTATGCCTATGACCTTGGCTTTGCCTTCCAAGTAACTGACGATCTTCTTGACCTTGAGTCAGATTCAGAAATCCTTGGAAAACCAGCAAATCAAGACAGCGACGCAGGAAAATCAACGTTCGTATCAACGATGGGGAAAGAACAAGCGCGTCAACGCGCCGAGATGCTCGCTCAACAAGCCGTGCGTCATTT
>JAESUK010000073.1 GCA_016763095.1 Alphaproteobacteria bacterium | reverse complement strand
TATTTCGATCAAAAGAGAAGCGAGCTAAACCCTAAATTCACGCTCAAAAAAGTCCTCTCTCCATCGGGAAATGACTACATCGAAGTTATGGGGAAAGAGCGCCATATCTGCGGATACCTCAAAGACTTTATGTTTGATCCTGCGCGCATAGAAGACCGCGTTTGCAACCTCTCTGGAGGACAAAAAAACCGCCTCATGCTTGCCAAGATTTTGGCAAGCCCCAAGAGTTGCCTCATCCTTGATGAACCGACAAATGATTTAGATATGGAAACATTGGATATGCTCGAAGAAATCATATCTCAATACAAAGGAACATTAATCGTCGTGTCCCATGACAGGGACTTTTTGGATCAAACTGTGACACAAATCATTGCCTTTGAAGGCGACACAAAGATTGATCATTGCGTCGGGGGCTACAGCGACTATTTGGCACAAAAACAAAAAGAAGCTAAACCCAAGAAAGAGAAAAAGGGAAAGCCTAAAAAATCTGCTCCTATGATTGAAAAAGTAACAGAAGAGCCTAAAGCCAAGAAAGAAATAAAACTTTCTTATAAGCTAGAATACGAACTCACAGAGCTACCAAAGAAAATTGAAAAGCTTACAACTGAAATCGACGCGCACAATACTCAACTCCGCGATCCTGATTTTTATCAGAAAGATCCTGCCGAATTTCATAAAGTAACAAAAGCACTCAGCGATGCAGAAACAAAACGAGACCGCTATGAAACAAGGTGGTTAGAGTTGAGTGAAATGAAGCCTGCCTAATCTCACTTAATTTTATTGACATATATGCATAAAAAGGCTAGTTTTCCTGCTCGTGATACTAGAGATAAGTGAATGTGAAGGACAAACATGCGTAAAGATCCCTGCGTTAATATAAGTAGCTTAAACGACACTCAAACACGCGACCACATAAGAAACAAAGGTGGTTGTATCATTTACGACAGAAGCACCCCTATTGGCATCGTCCTCGACAATAGAAACGCCCGCGCCCTTCTAGGGGATCGCGCATGGGACATCAACGAATACGGACATGCCATTTCAAAAATTGATGCAAAACTGATCAAAGAAAAGCCATGGTTCATTCCCCAAATACATGGAACATCTTCTACAAACATGGTGGTTTTTAACGAAGAATTTGTACGCAAGAACTGGCAACACATTCAACTTGCACTCGACTCAAAGAACACCTCACAAATTGCTAATCGTTTTAACCTTCCGACATTTCCACACGTAAAATTAGAAGCAGAAGAATACAACGCCCTGCAATATACAAACAACCTTGATACCCCTCACTTTAAAGTTTGTCGTATGAGAGATGACCATATTCAATTTTCTGAATTATCAGATGAGATTAATAAGTTGGATACAGCCATCACTTTAACAAAAAAGAGCCCTTCAACACAAAACTTTCACCTTCTTCCAATTGCAACAGCATTACCCATTAGTATGCTTCCAGAATTTGAAAAAAGCGGCGTTCATATTACAACACGAACACCAAGAGACTTCTTCTCACAGGCAAAGAACATCATAGATACACACGAAGCCGTGATCCTCGGAAAACATCACGGAACTAAAAATGATCCTGAACGCATCATAGTGGTCAACAATGCACCGACAGAAAACATACAAAACATTCTGGATGCAACGAACCAACAAAGCCCCTTGCCCCTAACACAGAAAAGCCGACATATTACCAATGGACCAACAGAAACAAAGCTCACAAAGCTTGAAATTGGTGCAGTGATTGCAGGCCATATCATGGAATCTAGGGGACGCTCAAGAACCATGGAAGGCGACACAACATCAAATATCGTACACCGCTCTGGAACTGTGGGAAGTTGGTGCATTCAGAGACACATGGGCGACAACATATCGCGGTCACGGGCAATCCAAAAACAATTGAGCTTCTCCAAAAAATACCCCTCTCCGTTCCCATTGACATACGCCGTGCAGGAAAGGACTCTTTCTTACAAGATGCTTTCATACATAGCTCATGGCTCAGTGACACTACGTCACATGATCAAATCTTACAGATACAAAGTAAGTCTCGAGTACAATATCAGAATAAAATTGGGAACACCTTGAAACAACTCTTCGAAGGGGCAAAAGGCTTTACAATAGTATTTGATCATGAGGGGCAACCAGCTTGCGCCATCACAGGAAGCCAAGAAATAGCCTGCGCTATGAAAACCATAGAGCGTAACCTATCAAAAGACTTCTCATAGGTTTTGTAATGTGATTGAATTTTCTATAACGAGTTATCAGGGAAACGCATATTCCAAGTATCTTTATCCATGATCTGAACAAAACCAATCTCACCTGGGTGACCATGTTCAAATCGTCTAACAACAACTTCGCGCGTTTCACCTTTTACATACTCTGGGATTCCTGAGGATTTCAATAGAACGTTAGAAAGCTGTATAGCATCGTTTTTAAACTCAACATCATCGCAATACGACAATACAAAGTGCTGGGCACGTGATTTTTTGGTCGGATACCAAACATCTTTCTATTCACGCCCCACCCAACCTTAAGCGCTAAACCAACATGAGATGAGAAGTGATTGACTAAGAACCCTCTATCTTTAGGTGCACGGAATATGCACAAATCATCACGATCTGACGGTTTATCTGCATCTAAAATCATGTCCTTTTTAGCACGCAAATAATCTGCAATTTGCGCAGGCAAGGACACGCGGTTAAATCTATTAACCGCCCTTACATACAATTCATTTCCTAAATGATCCTGATTCATAGCTTCGGACAATATATTATGTTAATAATAAAGTAAATGAAATTTCTAGTAACAGTTTCATTGGAATATGCGAATATAATTTTATGAACATAATAAATAAAACATCTATCTCAGAATTTGAAAAAAGCATTGTAACCACTCATGCACAAACACTCTCTGTCCTAAGTGCCTGCACAGAAGAACAGTTCCTGCACACAGACACAGCCTCTTCGATAGGGGCTCATATGCGCCACATTATCGAGTGCATAAAAATGCTCAATGATGGACAAAACTACATCAATTACGATGCCCGCGCACGAAACCATAAAATAGAAACAAATCAGCACTTTGCCATCGCTCAACTTGACTTAGAAACAGAAAAACTGCTTGAAAAAGTGGCACAAACAGATCTCATAGAACCTGTAATGGTCACAATGGATGGGTGTTCAACAAACTCTACTTTTGGACGCGAGCTTCTCGCAACACTAAGCCACACAGTTCATCACCTTGCCTTTATCAAACTTCTCGCAGAACAACAGGATATCGTAATTGACAAAAATGTCGGCGTCGCACCTGCAACGCTTGAATTTCAACGGAATGAAGAGAAAAAGTTCGGCTAACCAATAGTCGCCTAATGAGTGAAAAACGCGAGAATAGTAACATTCATCACAAATAATGCTGTCGCACCGAATAAGATATAGCTAGATTTCTTTTTCTTTGGTGCGCATGGGGCATGTGAACAAGATGCTGTTTTCGTACAATCAAGCTTACGGCTGTATACGTATAACGCCCAACCAATAACCAAAAGCACGCCCGAGGTAATCAGCACAGGAACTTCATAGGCATGTAGCGTGTCATGAATAACATTCAAAGAAGACGGCATAATCCCGATAAGACCAAATCCCGAAAGAAGGCTCATAACACTGAACAACGCAGGCAGACCACAACAAAAAATGTGTGTCATTTGTGACAATACAACTGCCCAACCAAGATGTGTGTTAATACGCTCCATAAAGTTTTACGTCCTAATTCTTCTAATTTAATTGATGCACCGTTCTACAAGATCGGCACACCCAAGTCAAATTTACTTCCCCAGTATATTTCCCAGTATTACTTAACTGTCAATATTGAAGGACCGTGTGGCCAATTCGGGTGAAGTTTAACTGTTGGTCTTGGATCATGGTTCTCATAACGACCAAGCAACGCTTGAACAGCCATCGGATATGTTGCCGCCAATGCCATGGATTTCTCAACAGGGAAATCATATGGTGTTTCCCAGTAAAGCTGAACATCTGCTGCTTCTGACCATTTTTCCAAAGTGCCTCTCACTGTTTGACCAGCTTTAGCATTGAAGTGGGAAACCTTTTTTGTATCTAACACACGTGCTGAGGCACGCTCAGACATCACCATTTCAAAAACGTTCTCATCCGTTGCACTTTGGTATGATGCAACTTCAACAGGAATGTCTGGGTTAATGCGTTCAACAATAACTTCTTCTGTTACGTCTTTCTGAACATCCAAAGAAAACTCTTCTTGAACAACTGGTGCTGTTTCCATTTGAATAATATCTACTGGCGCTTCTGCTGCCATATCTTCTGCAACTGGCATCGATACGGGTTGCTCCGCTCCATTTCCATGGACTTGGATGTCACCATTACGACGAACAAATACTTCACGTCCAGCGCTCTTCTTGTATGTTCCACCATGTGCGAACTCTCTTGATGTCTTTACACGAGAAACAGTCGGTGCCTTTGTTGGCGCAACCGTTTGAATACTAATTTTATGCGCATCAATATGTGCAAAAAGCTCTTGATCACGTAACGCCTCTGCCAAAACTTCATCCCAAGCTTTTCCGCCTTTCCATGAAATAGGAAGTGCAGGATCAACATCCTTACCAAATGCATATCCGTAATAAGATGGCACAATTGAAGTAAGAGCATAACTTAGGGGAACATCATGACCAAACCCTTGAATAACACTACGCGGTGGCATAGATGCTGGTGCAGGGGCTAACGTTTCAACTTTAACTTCTGCATCAATCGGAGACATCACGACCTCAGCAACAGGCTCGCTTTCCACCTCTTGCGTTTGAACAGATGGGCGAACACTCGGTTGCCAATCAAATCCCGCAACGGCTTGTCCACTCATTAAAACAACACTTACAGCAACACTGGCTAAAAACTTAGAAGAATTCACGTTTATCTCTCCACTACAATTATCTCTATAAAATACTCTAAAGTGTGACTTAAAACGATTTCTAGCTAAAAAGCAATTTTGAAATGTATATTTTCTTCAATTAGTCACGTTTTTCTTAAGAACACGAAATCAGTATCAGACGACAATACAGGGTTGAAGGCATAACCATCTTGATCAAACGCCTTAAGACCTTCTGGACTCTCAATACGATTTTGTATCATAAACCGTGCCATCATGCCCCTTGCTCGCTTGGCAAACAAGCCTATAACCTTCGGCTCACCATCCTTAATTTGTTTAAAGTGACACGTAATAAATGGTCCAATAAGATCTTTCACTGACACCGCTTTTATATACTCATGGGACGCGAGACAAATCACAGCAGGATTTGGATGCGGTTGTACCAATTGGTTGCATGTTTTTGCCAATACATCACCCCAAACATCATACAAATCTTCACCCTTAGATGTGGGGATTTTCTTTCCCATTTCCAAACGATACGGTTGCATCAAATCCAATGGGCG
>JAESUK010000009.1 GCA_016763095.1 Alphaproteobacteria bacterium | reverse complement strand
TTTGGTGTAGAACAGCTTGTTCTTGATGCGATGGAGGAGGCATACGGTTAATGGCTCCTATTCAAATATTTTTGTTGGTAATTGTTATCGTCCTTGGGGTGGGGATGATGTATGTAATGATTACGGGTAAAGAAAGAACCCGTCGTTCTCGTTCATTATCTGTAATTTCAGGTCAGGCAAAATCTGGCGGGGTTGGGGGGCTGAAAAATGACCGCGATAAAAAAAGAGCGGACCTTGCAAAGAAATTAAAAGGTGCTGACTCTCTTGAGAAAAAAGAAAAAAAGGGAACAATCAAAGACTTACTGATGCAAGCAGGTATGCCTCATACGTCTCCTGTTAAATTTTGGATTCTAGCTTTTATATTTGGAACAATAACAACGCTTCTCTCTAAATATATATGGGGGTTTTCTGGCTTAGGCTTGGTTTTGGTGGCGACAACGCTTTATCTAGGCGTGCCCCGTGCAATATTGAAACGGATGGTAAAGAAACGTCAGAAAATATTCCTGAAAGAGTTTCCTGATGTATTAGAATCTATGATGCGCCTGTTAAAAGCTGGTATGCCAATTGGTGAAGCGATTGCCATGGTTGCCCGAGAATTTGAAGGTCCAATCGCCGAAGAAATGCAACGCGTATATGACGAGCAAAAGGTCGGTATACCCCTCTCAGAAGCTGTTATGGGGGTCGCTGAACGTGTTCCTCTCACTGAGGTTCAAATGTTTGCAACAGGAATTGCTATTCAACAACAAACAGGTTCAAGCCTGTCTGAGATTCTCCAAAATTTAGCGAGTGTTATTCGCGCGCGCTTTAGGCTAAGACGAAAAGTGGATGCTCTGTCTTCTGAGGCAAAAGCATCCGCATCTATTATTGCAAGTCTTCCTGTGCTTGTGGCTTTGGGGCTTTATTTTGCGAATAGACCGTACATTATGCTGCTCTTTACAGATGGACAACATCTTATTATCGGGTGTCTAGTGTGGATGTCTTTTGGCGTTTTAATTATGAAACAAATGATTAACTTTAAGGTGTAGGACAGATGAACGAATCTCTAGTCATTGTAATCAGTGCCGTTGCCGCCGCCGCCTCATTTATGGCTGTTGCACTTCCCCTACTGAACCGTCAGGAAAAGCGGGATCGTTATCAGTCTGTGATTGAAAAAAAACGTAAAGCTCTTTTTGAAGCGACAAAAGAGAGTATGGGCAAGCCCCATAATATTTCCGCGAAGGACTCGTTCGCAACGTTTTATAAAATTCAAAGGCTATTTGGTGCATATGGAGAAAAGCTAAGGGACTCAATGCTACAAGCTGGTATCCGAGATCCCAAAGCACCCTTATACTTCCTTATGGCGCGTATTATTCTCCCTGCATTTTTGATGTTCTTTACCGCACTGATTATGTGGAAAGGTCAAAAGGATTTTTCAGGGGGACAAGTTTTCTTCGCCACCTTCTTTATGGGAGGGTGTGGGTTTCTGTTACCAAAAGTAATCATTAAAAACCATATTCAAAAAAGACAGCTAGAAATTAGCCTGACATTTCCTGATGCTTTAGACATGATGCTGATTTGTGTCCAGGGAGGGATTGGGCTAGAACAAACTATTAATAAAATTGCCGACGAGATAGCAGATCATTCAGATATTCTAGCAGAGGAGTTAGGTATTTTATCTGCTGAAATGGGGCTTCTTAATGATCGACGTGCCGCCCTCCAAGATTTTGCAAGACGCGTGGGGAGTGGAGCCGCGCGATCCTTTGCTACAGCCATGATTCAAGCCGAGCAATATGGAACATCTGTGTCCTCAGCGATGAGTGTAATCTCTGATGATTTACGCTCTGAACGTATGGCAGCGGCTGAACAAAAAGCAGCGTCTCTTCCACCGAAGCTAACGGTTCCAATGATTCTATTCTTCTTACCTGTTTTGTTTGTGGTTATTCTTGCACCTGCTGTTTTTCAGGCGATAAACTCAGGATTCTAAATATTCAAAAATCACTATAATTTAATGATATGGTCTATTCCGCGTTAAAAGCTTTAGGCGCTTCATTCAGCGTTGAGATAATACGAAGGTTGCGCTCAATCTCTATGCGGTTTGGTGCAATAGATTTAGCCTTCTTCAATATATCAACCGCTTCTTGAATGTGCTCTTGCGCAGCAAGGTTAAGGGCAAGATTGTTCATAATAGGAACGGGATCGCCTTCCCACATATCAAGAGCAGTTCTAAAATGCTTTTCTGCCTCTTCATGCTTTCCTTGTGCATCAAGTGCTATTCCGAGCGTATGTTGAGCCTCAGAGGACTTTTCTTCGCGTCCTATAACTTTGCGCGCAAATGTTTCCGCTGTGGCGTACTCGCCTGTTTCAAGCTGAATAGAGGCATATTCTTGTTGTGTTGCAATGCTCGCGTCTGCTTTGTTCGCAAAAGACTGCAAAACAAGATCGGCTTTATCAATTTGCCCTACTTTCCGAAGTGCATATGCATATTGCGTAGCAATAGAGGCATTCTGACTGTTTCGCTGATAGGATTTTTCGAGGATAGATATTGCTTGTTCTGTGTTTCCTGCTTTAAGAGCCTGTGCCGCGGCGCGGTTAAGTGCGTTGCTAATTCTCTCTTGTCGGTCTGTAGCGGCTTCGGTGCTTATTGCCCCATCATCAACTTTTTGCGTTGTTTGACATGCAGACAGTGCAATAATAGAGGCACATAGTCCCAAGGTAAATACACTTTGCTTTAATATATGGTGAGATTTCTTCATTGTGATTCCTTATATATTATAATCAATCTTATTGAGCAGGAGTTGCTGTATTACTTGGACCATCAGCAGGCTCTAAAGGCGGTGGTGTTGGTTCTTGCCCCGCGGTATTTTTGTCCCCTGAAGAGGCTGTTTCGCTTGCTTGTTCTATTGAAGAGTCGTCCTCAACTAGACCAAGTTTATGACACATATTAGGGCAATAGTACATGCTGTATTCTTTACAGCCCTCGTTACCATTAACGCAAGAACGGCGGATACGCACATAGTTGTCTTCGCTTTTTGGTGCGGCTATAATCACATGACGCTCCATAATGAGTGAGCCATCAGAGGCAAACACTTGTAGGGATGTCGCACCAGGTTGGCGTGGAATAAGGATAAGACGACGTGCAGTATCTGGTGTTACGGCTAAATGGTCTGTATTCCCAACAATGATGTTTGTGACATCACGATCCAGTGTAATGATCTGTGGTTTGTCTGGCATTAAACGAAGGTCAGGAAAAGCGCCAGCTTTTGCAGGGCGTAATTCACCGCTTTCTGGGGATTTAGGTGGGACAAGATCTTGCGCCATTGCTGTACTCGAAAAGACACCAAGCACACACATAACCGAGATCAGAATTCTAAATGTATATATCATAATATGAACCTAAAGAGTGGATTGTAAGCAGAGTTAGCAAGAACGCCAACCAATCTATTATATAAACATATAGGTTAAAGGTCACTTACTTTTTTATCAAATTTTACATATATAGCAATAATCTGAGGGTGTTTCCTAATTATTCCCTGATTTCTCCCCAATTTTGGATTAAGTGTCGGTAAGATAATGGTTCACTTGTTTCATACAGTGGAAAGGGGCTTTTAAGGCTTTGCCCACTGTCACGCGCAATTGGGGCGATTGCGAGATCAACATCACAGCATACTTTACCCAAAGGCTTGGGTAAGCGCCTAACTTTTAATGGTACAGAAATGCGGAGTTCTCCAAACACATTGTCAGCTCCGCCTAAAGCATTCACATTATCCAAGTTGGTCGCGGTAATTGAACCACTGAGGTCAATACCGTTTGGAAATAAGTGAGATATCCCCACAGTTCCACCCCAGTCTTGTGCAAGGTAACGCCCCGCTTTTGCATTCACGGTTGTGTTTGTATTTGGAATTTCATAGTAGGCTTTAAGATGCGCCGTCCACCGATCTCTATCTGAAAGAAGTTTAAGTGTAAAATTACTTTCTGGGTCGCGTTGATAGACGTGCCACCCCTCCATTCCAAATGCATAGGTGCGTTTATAGGGGCGATAGAGAATTTCACCACCCGCTCCTGCATACATTTCTTCAAGGTAGCCCACCGTAATATTTGTGTGCACATCACCAATGCTGTAATTCTTTGCAAGATACGCGCGATCAATACTCAGCGTCTTTCAAGTAAATAAATTATCACCCATATTAACCCGTAACCCAAATCCAGTAAGCACGCCAAGCGCTGTCTCATCTATGTTTTCAACAAGTACAGCGTTTCGAAAAAGAAGACTATGTACTTTATCCGACACATCAAATTTTTCTTCAAAGCGTAATCGTGTTTGCTTGTGTTTGAAGAACGTGTTGGTTTTGAAGTAAGGGTCGCGTTTTGGCACATTAATTTCAAGGTCGTGCCAAAGCTCTGCGGGAGTGCTAACAGAAGAGTAAATTTGACGCTCAGGAAGAACATGTTTTTTACCTGTTAAGCCCATATATTGGGGGCTATAATTGGATTTATCACCTTTACGAATTTTAAAAGGGATGCTCTTTTTCCACTCTTTTATCACGTTCTCAGCAAGGTTCTCTCCAAAAATAAAGCGCCCCATGAGCTTCTCACCGCCTATCAATGCACCGTGGAAAGACATATTCTTCATAACATTCACTGTTGCGCCAATCGCCCAAGGTTCAGGTGTGTTAAAGTTACTGACTAAGTTTTTCTCTATGACATAACGATCTCCACCCCAATCCGCGTTGATTTGTAGTGGTTTCCACGGTGTTTGATATGAAACCCCACCAAAACCCCCAACATCCGGTCCTGTAAACCAATGGTCTGGTCCACTGTCAGTATTACTGTTCACGGCACGTGTTTTTCCAAAATGAGAGGATATGGATTTAAGCGGGTTTTGTATGTGCGCCGCACTGCCGAGTTTCCC
>JAESUK010000072.1 GCA_016763095.1 Alphaproteobacteria bacterium | reverse complement strand
TTTCGCAAAGCGTTTGATATTTTTACGGAACGCGGCACGCTCTTCCTTTGCCACACAGTCAGAAAATATTACATTATCAAGGTCGGCTGTGCTTGAGAGTATAATATTCTTAAATGCATGGTTATAGTTTTGAATTTTGAAATCTTGATCAATGAAAGCAATTGCAAGAGGGGCTTCTTCAAAGAACCGTTCAAAACGATTTTCTGAAGCGCTCAATGCATCTTGCATTTCTTGCTCGGCACGAATATCGTGAACAATCCCACGTGTTCTAACTGTACCGTCATCATATTTAACAACGGTTTGATTGATGGAAGCGAGGATTGGCTCTCCGCGTTGTCCTTTAAGTTCTGTCTGAACAATTTGCCTTTCCCCACCTTTGGCAACGATATCATAAGGCTCTCCATCAACAGGAGGGGTCATCATATAGTTATGAATTTGGTTTGTTCCGATTAAAGACTCTATGTTGTCGCCAAACCAGCGAGAGAGAGTGGCATTCACAAAAACAAAGCGCCCATTTTCATCTGTTGAGAAAAATCCGACAGGGGCATTGTCTGTAAAGTCGATGAGCTTTTCGCGCTCTTCTTCTTCCATACGGCGTTTATATTGTGCATCTGAAACGTCATCCATCCTCCAATGGATATAGCCGGCCCAATCGGGAATAGGTTGTGCCATCACACGGTACGTAAAAGGCGTGCCCTTGATTGTGGTGGACAAATAAAGCTTGTCAGTAAGCCCGCGTCGCGCATCATCCATAAGCTTGGTGATATGTGCTTCAGACTCTGGCGTATCTTCAAAAACTTTCAAAAGCGTTGCAAATGAGGGTTCTCCGACACCATGACAGAAATCATCAAAGTTTTGATTGGCATAAAGTGTGTTTCCAACAGGGTCAATAATAAGGCGCGCTCCACGGCTTCCTTCAATGACTTTCTGTAGGACATCAAGTGCAGACTCATTGCGTGATGTTCTTAATAGAAAATGGTAAAGAACAAGGGATGTGGACACAATCAGTCCAACCATAATCCCAAAAACAATATTGTTCTCATTAATGATTGGAAAGATCATTCTGGCGCATACCGAGCCAGTCATCAGGACGGAGGTTAGAAGAATAATATAGAACGCACGCGAGAAGTTGCGTCTCTGTAATAAAGATTTATTTTTAAGAGGCTTATTGTAACGCTCTATAAACTCAAGGTGATCAATAGACATGCTTAGGAATATCGCACATTTCAACGAGTTTGAAAATCCATATATTCAAACGCTTACACAACTTAGTGAACTGCTATATTATACGATTGCAAACTTAAGGGCACCTGTCGCTGGATTTGCTTCGGTTGGCGTAACTTTAATAGTATCTCCGCGCTTGTAAACGGCATCAGAGTCAGGATCGTTTGATGCTGGATATGGAAGTTCATCATGTGTAATAATTGTCTTAATTTTGTGACCTGTCACATGAAGTTGAATATTCCCTCCATCAACGTAGTTTATTCTTGCTTTGAATATCTTCCCTAGGTTTCCGCGCATCCATTCAATTTTATGGCGTGTTTCAACACGTCGTTGTACATCTTCTGACTCACGCTCTGTTGTGCTTGCATGAGCAGTAATGACAGAAGAATTTTTCTTGAAATCGTTAAATACTTTATCGCGTTCTTCTACTGTGATTGCTCCATCTCTTTCAGAGATGACCGCTTTAATTAGACGGTGAATGTATAAATCAGCAATGCGTCGGATAGGTGAAGTCTCATGTGTATAAGCATCTAGTTGAAGCGCAAAATGAGAGTTAAGAAGGTTCTCATAGATAGCTTTGGCTTGAGAGCGCACCATCATGTTGATGACCTCATCTTTGTCGTCACTACATTCAAGATTCTTGGCTTGTTCAAGAATGTTGTCTATTCTTGTCTTGATTTGAGAAGTCTCATCTGGAATTTCTATTCCACACTCGGCAAGTCGATCAGAGAAGCTATTAAGAACTTCTTCGTTAGGAAATCCGTGAGATCTAACTAAGAATGGGGAGTCATTCTCAATCAAAAACTGTATTGCAGAAATATTTGATGCAATCATGCACCGCTCAATGAGCTTATGTGATTCATTATGCGTCTCAAGACGTAAATCATATTCACCTTTGTCATTAACATCGATTGCTTGTGCCGCTGTATCTAGGAAGAGTTTCCCTCGTTTATCTTCTGCGTTTCCAAGTGCTTCGGAGAGCTTTAGCGCAGGTGCTATATATTGATCAAAGAGCGGTGCTGTTTTTTCATCTGCCTCGCCTTCAATTGCCTTTTGGACTTGGTCATATGTAAGGCGCGCACGTGAGCGTATGACAGCTGTTTCAAAATCAAAGGATTTCACGTTTCCATCATGGTCAATCTTTATCGTTGAAACTAACGACGCACGATTCTCATCTTCTTTAAGTGAACAGACATCGTTAGAAAGTTCTTCTGGAAGCATTGGAATCGTTAGGCCAGGGAGGTATGTTGAGTTCCCACGTTTGAACGCTTCTTCTAAAACAACAGATCCTTCTTTGACGTAGTGATCAACATCTGCAATGGCGACCATAAGTGTGAAGCCTTGTTCTGTTTCCTCTACATAAATAGCATCGTCATAATCCTTGGCGGTGTCAGGGTCGATTGTCATAAAGGGAACATCTTTGTAATCTTTACGGTATTGGTCAGGTTCTGGAACGGTTAAGTCTACGCCATCCAAAATATTTGTCGGAAATTCTAATTCTAACCCTGCCTCAAGAGCGCTTACTGTGCTCCACGCGTGTTTTTCACTAACATTTCCAAACTCACCAACAATTTTATTGACGGCACCTTTTTTAGGCACAACATGTGCTCTGATTATTGCACCTGTTTGTATACCAGCATCAGCTCTTATTTTATACGTTTCACCTTCTCCCAAAGTAGGTGTGAAAAATTGCTGCCCGTTATCTTCGGTAACAACCCCAACCCAAATATTGTTTTTTGGAAGTTCTAAGCCATCCGCTATCTGAGAAGATGAGTAGCTGAGAGAGCTTTTTCCTGTGGTGATTTGTGGCGCACGTTTAATGCTCTTTTGATCTAAAATCATATCTAACACGTTACCTTCGTGATAAGACAATTGAACTGTAAATTTATCACCATCAGAAAAATTATGTTTGTTTATTTGTGCTTCTGTAAGAATTATTTGAGGGATTTTACCATATAAGCCTTCATTCCAATCTTCGGGAAGCGCCTGTACATAATCTCTTCTCTTAGTTTTTGGGTAAACTTCAAGTTCAAGGGTGCCCTCAAATTTTTGAGGAAGTTTGTAAATATTCCCTTGCTTTGCCAATCGCCCTCCATCAACAAGACCATCAATGAGGTGCTCCAGTTTCATGAAAAGTATAGAACGACTACCCGCTTGGCTTAGATCAACGTTTAAGTTGTTGGCGATGTCATCAATGGTCAATGCGTCATGCGTATAGATTAAACCTTCTACGGTGTCGAACAAATCATTATGAGAAATCTCTTCAAGGTCATCTAATGTAATATATTGACGTTGTCTATCTTCGTATTCCCCTTGTGAGACTAGACGAGGAGGGTTTTTGATGAATGTTTTCGCCTTTTCGGCAATATCCTCCACAATAGACTGTGTAACAACGGCATGGGGCGTGTTGTAGAAATATTCAGCTGTATCGTGGATTGTTGATTTTAAAAGTTGTATTCTGTTTTGATGTTGTCGCTCGTGATGTCTTTTGAAAACAGGTATTTGTAAGCGAATGCAAGGAAGCCCACTTTCCTCATCAATCACAGCCTTTGCAAAACCAAGATGTTTGTTTAGTGCAGAAAATGGAAATGGGTCTTTTTTGCCAAGTGACAAAAGATGCTCTGCCAACATGTGGAGTTTTACCCCGTCAATCTCGTGTAATAATACGGACTCATGGGTAAAGACACGGTTTTTATGTTCTCTGTCTCTTATTTTGCGCTCTTCCGTTCTTTTTGAACGCGCACTTAATACGAGGTGAGAATCTTCAAAGGCATTTTGGACAAGATCAGTGACTTTGCGTGCGGAATAAGTTTTTCCTCCTCTGAAATGTTGTCTTACATCTTGAAGTAAGCCATAGACGACCCCAAAATCATGGGAAGAAGCGGCACTTACATTAACTTGTCCATCCGATTGAACAGTACAAACACTCGGTGATCTCTTCTCAATTTCACTTAAAAGTAATTCAAGGCTTTTCTTTTGGTTTCCATCAAGGACACTGAAAAGGTTAAGCTCCGCACCTTGTGATTTTGGAAGATTTGATGTGAAAATGTGAGGAAGGCGTTGGGCGACAAGCGCCGAAATTAAAGATTCAGATAGGTCGCCTTTTGTATAGGCTATTTGCAAATCGGTAAGCGTCTTTTTTGCTGCATTCTCATACTCTTCGTTATCCGATGTAATTTGGGGTTCAGAAGAAAATGTGTCAAAAAGAATGTTGCCTTGATAGGCTTTGTTCAGTTGCCTGTATGCATGAAGTAAAATTGAGACGGGATAGTAGGGAGTATTTGTTCTTATATTGTGCGGTGTTTGCACATTGTTTTCAGGAATAACGTTCTCATCTGAACGTTTGACGTCAGTTTGATTTGTTTGCATGGTACTCACCCTTCTAATACGCAGAAAATATAGTTTTTATTCTTTTATTATAAATATACGGAACTTATAGCAACTTTATAAAAGCAAATCAATAAAAATATGTTAAGTGATCTGAATGGCTGTGGACGGGATTACAGTTTTCCTTTCTTCTGAAAGACGAAGGAAATAATTTCAGCAACAGCCTTATAAAGTTCTGTTGGAATTGGCTCATCAATGTCCACCGTGTCATAGAGCGTTCTCGCAAGAGGGCGATCCTCATACAATATAATATCGTGTTCTTTTGCAACTTCTCGGATACGCATCGCAACCTCATCCACACCTTTTGCAACCACAATAGGTGCTTCCCCAAGCTTGTTGTCATATTTAAGAGCAATGGAAAAATGGGTAGGGTTGGTGATAATAACGTCGGCTTCTGGAACGGCTTGCATCATGCGTTGACGTGCTTTTTCCATCCGAAGCTGTCGAAGTTTGGCTTTAACCAGAGGGTCCCCCTCGCTTTGGCGGTGTTCATCTTTTACCTCTTGCTTTGTCATCCGCATTTTCTTGTAGTGTTCATAACGCTGGTACACAAGATCCATCATTGCAATGACAAGAAGCACAATGAGTATCCCTGCCATCATACGCAAGACAAGTCCGCGCATTTCAGACAATAAATCAGGCCAAGGCAACGTGATTGTGTGCTCTAAACCATCCAAATAGGGGCGAACAAGGATAAAGCCCACCACAACAATAGATGCGAGCTTAAGAAGGCCCTTAACAAATTCCATGACGGACTTCATGGAGAAAAGTCGCCCAAACCCTTTGATAGGTGATATTTTTGAAAGACTTGGTTTAAGGCTTTCTGCGGAAAATAGTGGTCCAACTTGAACAAAGGGTCCAATGAAGGCTGCAAACATTAAAAGAAGAAACGGTAGGGTGAGAATAGATAGGACCTTCCAAAAGCTTCCCCCAAGAAGAATACCAAACCCACCAGGAAGCGCAGGGAAATTATGTGCCATTTCTAAGTATGTTTTTAGATGATCAAACAGTTTGATGAAAACAGGGCCCATAAGAAACCCCACCATAAGCGTTGCCGCCAAGAGCATTACCCAGTTGTTCACCTCACGGCTTAGCGCCACCTGTCCCTTTTTTCGGCTATCTTCCAGCTTTTTGGGGGTGGGTTCTTCGGTTTTTTCTGTTTCGTCTGGTTCGTCAGCCATGCCCTATTTTACCTCATTTTCCAGAAAAGAAGAAATGCATACCTTCTTCGTAAAATGAGAGCCAGAACATCAAGCCCGCTGAGATGGTGAGTGCCATGACAAGGAACGCAATCATAATTTGCGCGGGGATGGCAAGCATAAACACTTGGATTTGTGGCATAAGGCGCGCTAAAACCCCCATCCCAATGTATAAAACAGTGGTAATCACGATAAAAGGGGCTGCCATACGAATACCTGTAGAGAAGGAGGCGGACACTGCGTTTGATATAATGTGCGCAATACCACCCTTGTCAGGGAGTTCTCCCAAAGGGAAGGTATCATAGCTGTTCACGATCCCCCAAAGGAACATATGGTGCATGTCCGTTGCAAAGAGCAACATCATACCAGACATAATAAGAAACGCTCCAAATATAGACCCTTGTGTGGCAAACGCAGGATTAAATAATTGCGCATTTGCAAGTCCAGCCTGCATAGAAATCATCATCCCTGCTGTATCAAGTGCCATCATAAGTATGCGCGAAAACATCCCAATAAAAGCACCAATAAAAAACTCGGTCATAAGCATACTAAGCATCACAAACGTTGCTGGAATCTCTACAGGTAGATGACCTTTTACGATTGGTGAAATAATGAGTGTAAGCCCAAGCGCCATGTATAGCCTCACACGTGATGGCGTATATGTATCACCAATTCCAGGCATCAAAAATAATGCTGTGCCAACCCTTACAAAGGTTATCATAAAGGCAAAAACACCTGTTTCCACAAAAGTCGTGAGTACATCCATAAAGGGATAATAGCACTAGATCACAAATATAAAAGCAGTGATGTGGCTGAACCTTGTGTATAATAACAAGGAAGATTTTAGGAGTGAACCATTATGACGGTAAAGAGAATGATGCATTATGTCTTGGTGATAGCACTCGTATATGTATGTGCACTGGCATTTATGTACTTTAATCAACGAAGCATGTTGTATTATCCAGATAAATCACAGCCAAATCCTGTGGCAATGGGGGTGAATAATGTTGAAATTGCACGGGTTCAAACTGAAGATGGGTTAACCCTTGAGGGCTGGTACTTTGCACCATCTGATTCTAAGAAACCTGTAATTGTTCTTTTTCATGGAAATGCAGGAAATTTTGCCCATCGTGGCTATAAGGCATCATACTATATGAATGAAGGCTATGGTGTCCTCCTTGCTGAATATAGAGGCTATGGCGGAAATCCAGGCACACCAACTGAGCAGGGGCTTTATAAAGATGCCCGTGCCTATCTTGATTGGCTCAAAACAAAAAATAATATGGCGGATGAGAATATCGTGATTTACGGTGAGTCTATCGGAACAGGAGTCGCGGTACAAATGGCAACAGAATATAATGTTAAAGCCGTTATCCTTGAGGCGGCATATAGTTCAACCGTTGATATTGCCAAGAATATTTATGGTTTTTTGCCGATTAAGCTATTAATGAAGGATCAGTTCCTAAGCGTTGAAAATATATATAACGTTCATGCGCCGTTACTGTTGGTGCATGGAGATAAAGACATTACCATTCCAATTGCCCTATCTCGAAAACTGTTTGATGCTGCAAATGAGCCAAAGACATTCATCAATATTCCTGATGCTGGGCATAATAATCTCTATGATCATGGTGCGCATAAATACATATTAAAGTTTCTCAAAAAATATTGACATAACATATACATTAAAGCTATCGTGCCCCATATTTTTAATATGAGGTGTGTAATGAGTAAAGTTTTAGGTGGATGTGTTATCTCTTTGGTTATGGCGTGGGGGATAGCAGAGGTTGCGGGGCGTGCAATTGTTTATTCAGATCAAGGGCGAAGAGAGTCTTTTGAGATGTGTAAAGCTTCTGGAGGAGGAAATTTCGGGTGTGTGTTAGATTCTATGTCCTCAGGTAATAGCGGAGGAGTTCCTTGGGATGCGCCATATTCTGTAAAGGAGGCCTATAAAGTTGGTAGTGCTTGGTACAATGACTCGTTAACAGAAGAGCAGAAAAGAACATACAAGGGGTGTATTGAGAAATCAGAAGTATCAGCGTCAGAGGCTTCTGACGATCCATATATAAGACGGCATTATGCAAGAGAAAACTTAAAAGGTTGCGTTATTACTCAGTTGAAGAATGGATAAAGTTAGCTGCTACGCTCTAGGTATATATAATTTACCCAATACCTATAATCTTATCGGCAATCCGTTCCATGAATGCAATCAATGTAAGAACAAAGCTCGGTAAGAAAACTGCGATAGCAATAAAAATAGAGATAATTTTTGGAACGAAAACAAGTGTAATTTCTTGCACTTGTGTCAAAGCTTGAATAAGGGCCACAGATACGCCAACAACAAGACCAATCATCATCACAGGTGTACCCAATTCAAGGGTAATCCATATCGTTTCTCTGATAAGATCTATGATTTCCTGTTGTTCCATGTGTGTAGTCTAACGAGTTTGGAAGACAATGTATAGCAACTCTATGAAGTTGTTATTGCCAATCTATATTGGCATACGGAGCACTTCTTGAAGTGCATTTACCATGCGATCACGCACTGCCATTACGGTTTGGAGTGTAAGCTCAGCGGCAGTTACCGCTTGAACAACATCGTTAAGATCAGCATTTCCTGTGATGGCTTCTGCTGATATTTTTTCACTCTGTTTCAATGTGCTAATGGCATCCACCGCAGTGTTGCGCATAATATCGCCGAAAGATGGACCATCATTTTTGGCGTTCATTCCGCCACCAAGGGCAGAGTTTTTACCATATGTACTGGTAACGATCGATGGGTCAATTATGTTGTTCATTGAAAATTCTCCTTAATCTCTCACTATACCACAATTATCTTAAAACGTCGATTGTACGAAGCATCATATCGCGTGATTGTTCAACCATCCCCAAATTTGCTTCATATGATCTCTGTGCCTCACGCATATCCATCATTTCAATCAAAGTATTCACTTTGGGCATGTCAACATAACCATTTTCATCTGATGCTGGATGATCTGGCATGTACTTCTTAATAAATGGATTGCCTTTAACTTTTTCAACATCATCAACTTCAACAACGCGGTGACCAAGTTCACGGTCCATCACGTTTTTGAATGTAATAACTTGACGAACATAGGGTGCTTGACCAGGTCTATCAGGTGCAGTATCTGCGTTTGCAAGGTTTTCAGCCACCACGCGAATACGTTCGCCTTGAGCGCGCATGCCGTGTGATGATATTGTGAGTGTTGAAAATGGTTGATCCATGACTTATCTCCTATTGTTGGTTACCAAGAGCCATGCGGATCATGCCGACATTTTTCTTCATAAGGTTAAGCATAAGACCGTGGTCGATGCTTGTTTGTGTAGCTTTGAGCATTTGCTCTTCTAAAATTACGGAGTTTTCAGCAGGCGCTACTTCGTATGTTTCTTTTTGCTTAATGTTACGTGGGTCTGCAACTGCGTTATGTGCAGGGAGGTGTCCACGTTGTGTAGAGTGCATGCGAACTGCTCTGTCGTGTGTTACATTTGTAAGAACACGACCAAAAGCAACCTCTG